>NZ_WWCX01000039.1:0-60743 GCF_009857655.1 Duganella vulcania | reverse complement strand
GGCGTCGCCGACGCTGCGCACGCGGGTGGGCGGCATGGTGGAGGCGCTGGCCGCCTTCAGCGCCGGGCAGCCGGCGCCGGCGGCGCCATCGTCCGCCTTGTCGATGCCGGGCGCGTTGAAGGAGGGGGCGGGCATGCTGGCCGCGCCGGATGGCTTGCGTGTGGCTAGCCTGGCGCCGGAAGCGAAGGACTTGCTGGCGGCGCCGCGCAAATAAGCGCAGCCTGGCGGCGTTGCCTCAAAGCGGCTGGAACACTCCAGCCGCCTTGTTTTTCTGCACGTTATCCCACGCGAAGATCTTGCCGTTCATGGCCACGTACACGCCCGGCGGCAGGGTCTGCGCCACGCCGGCCGCGAAGCCCAGGTTGAACATCGCGTCGGAATTGGCGATCTCGTAGGGAATCATGGCGCCGGTCAGCACGATGGTCTGGCCCAGGCCGGCCGGTCCCAGCACGGCGGCCGTCTGCGGCATGGTGTCGGTGCCGTGGATGATGACGATCGCCTTCTCGCTGGCGGCGCGGCACGAGGCCAGGATGCGCTCGCGGTCGGCGTCCACCATGTCCAGCGAATCCATCAGCGGCAACTGTTCCAGCGCCACGTCCACCGTCAGGCGGCAGCGCGCCAGCAAGGCCGGCACATGGCTGTCGGCAAAGCCCAGGGTGCCGTTCAGTTCGTTGTAGTGTTTGTCGAAGGTTCCGCCGGTGGCGAGGATGCGCAAGGTCATGATGAAAGCTCAAGCTGGTTAAAATGATCTGCATCATAACCCAAACCGCAAGCTGAAAAGAGTCCCGCCATGGGCTGGAAACTTGGGCATACTATGTCTACACTGGTTTCTTTGTTCGTTTCGATCCCATGAAAGCCCTTGCCCCCGGAACCGTCATTTTCCACCGCCATCGCGGCTACGGCGTCATCACGTCGGTCAATCTGCTGACCGGCTGGATCTCGGCCCGTTTCGGCAGCGAGGCGCGGACGCTGGACCTGAACCTGTCCACCGACGAGGTGCAGTTCGCCGACGGCGAGGCCATCCTGTTCCGCCGCGCGCCGCCCGACCGCATGCCGCACGCGCGCCTGATGGCGCTGGTGCGCGCGCTGCACCAGGCCGGCTACCAGCGGCTGTACCTGTATTCCTGGCCCAAGCCGTCCGGGCTGCACTGGCGCTGGCATTTGTTCACCGGCCAGCGCGACTGGATGCAGCGCTCGTGGCGCGAGGGCTGGTACGGCTCGGGCGCGGACTACAACGTCAATCCGGTGATGGGCTGGGGCGACTCGCCCGGCGCCAGCACCGAGGAGCTGGTGCACGCGCTGGCCCGTTTCGACCCGCAGGGCCTGGCGCAGGCGCTGGACCGCGACGAGGACCACACCGCGTGGTTCGCCAATGTGTGCGACGCGCTGCTGCCGGGCTATATGTACAGCCTGGACATGCAGCGTCCCGACGGCGGTCCGCTGGTCGACATGCCGCCGGTGCCGGTGGTGCCGGTGCGCGCCACCTTGCCGCCGTACGCCGGGCCGGACATCGCCTGGCCGCCCGGCTGGGCCGGGCTGTGGAGCAAGGTGCACGCCATGCCCGCGCCGCGCATCAACCTGACCGGCCTGCCGGAAGTGCCCGAGCAGGCCGACTAGCGCGCGTTGGCCAGGTAGCCGGGGTTGTTGATCTTGTCGCAGCTGCCGGCCGCGAAATCGACGATGTTCTGGAACGCGTGGTGGAAGTACAGCTCGTAGCTGTCCTGCTCCACGTAGCCCAGGTGCGGCGTGGCCAGCACGGTCGGCATGCGCAGCAGCGGGCTGTCGGCCGCCAGCGGCTCGGACGGGAAAACGTCCAGCGCCGCGTAGCCGGGCCGGCCCTGCGGCAGCGCCTGTTCCAGCGCGTCCGGCTGCACCAGCTCGGCGCGGCTGGTGTTGACGAACAGCGCGCTCGGTTTCATGCGCGCCAGGTCCTCGGCGGTGACGATGCCGCGCGTGTCCGGATGCAGCCGCAGGTGCAGGCTCAGCACATCCGATTCCCCGAACAGCGCCTCGCGCGAGGCCGCCGCCGCATGGCCGTCGGCCACCGCCTTGTCGCGACTGGACTGGCTGCCCCACACCACCACCTTCATGCCGAAGGCGCGGCCATAGCCGGCCACCATCTGGCCGATCTTGCCGTAGCCCCAGATGCCCAGCGTGCGGCCCTTGAGCACCACGCCCAGGCCATTCAACTGCGGATTGATGGAGGCCGTCTGCCACAGGCCGTCTTTCAAATTGGTCGCGTACGGCACGATCTTGCGCGCGGCCGCCATGATCAGCGCCCAGGTCAGCTCGGCCGGCGCGGTGGGCGAGCCGACGCCCTCGGCGATCGCGATGCCCAGCCCGGTGGCGGCCTCGACGTCGACGTGGCCGGCCAGCTTGCCGGTCTGCGAAATGAGCTTGAGGTTGGGCAGCTTGGCCAGCAGCGCGCGGTTGAGGACGGTGCGTTCGCGGATCAGCACCAGCGCGTCGAACGGCGCCAGCCGGATGGCCAGCTGGCCCAGCCCGCGGGCCGAGTTGTTGAACACTTTAACGTCGTGTCCACGCAATAAATCAAAGCATCCGAGCGTGGCCGTGGCATTCTGGTAATCGTCGAGAATCGCAATTTTCATGGGAGATGACCGATCTTATAGGGAATTTCGTAGGGAAATAACGGCTTGCAAGAGAACCTGAATAGCTTACTACTTTACTCAACTAATTCTCCTACATTTTTGACTGGAACGGCTGTTGACGGGTGTACAATCGCCTCAAAAAACAGACCTGTCGATCATGAATCCAGGCCGCGCAAGACCGCCGTGACCCCGCCGACCCATTTCAAATGGGCCTCTGAGCGCAAGCCAAAAGCTGACGACGATCCTGCCGCACCGCAGAATTTTAATTAGCATTGGAGGTAGTATGAATCAACCCGTCATGGGTGGCGTTGCAGCACTGCTCAACGTCCCAGCTTACATCAAGCAGCAAAAGTTGATCAACTGGGTGGCCGAGATCGCCGCCCTGACCAAGCCGGCGCGCATCTACTGGTGCGACGGCACGCAGGAAGAATACGACCGCCTGTGCGGCGAGATGGTTGCCGCCGGCACCATGAAAAAGCTGAACCAGGAAAAGCGTCCGAACTCCTACCTGGCCTGCTCCGACCCGACCGACGTCGCCCGCGTCGAAGACCGCACCTTCATCTGCTCCAATACCAAGGAAGAAGCCGGCCCGACCAACAACTGGATGGCCCCGGCCGACATGCGCGCCACGCTCAACCCGCTGTTCGACGGCTGCATGGCCGGCCGCACGATGTACGTGGTGCCGTTCTCGATGGGCCCGCTGGGCTCGCCGATCGCCCACATCGGCGTTGAACTGTCGGACTCGCCATACGTGGCGGTCAACATGCGCATCATGACCCGCATGGGCAAGGCCGTGTACGACGTGCTGGGCACCGACGGCGAGTTCGTGCCGTGCGTGCACACCGTCGGCGCGCCGCTGACCGCCGGCCAGAAGGATGTCGCCTGGCCGTGCAACGCCACCAAGTACATCGTGCACTTCCCCGAGACCCGCGAAATCTGGTCCTACGGTTCCGGCTACGGCGGCAACGCGCTACTGGGCAAGAAGTGCTTCGCGCTGCGCATCGCCTCCAACATGGGCCACCAGGCCGCCGCGGTTGACGGCAAGGGCTGGCTGGCGGAACACATGCTGATCCTCGGCGTCGAATCGCCGGAAGGCAAGAAGCACTACGTCGCGGCAGCCTTCCCATCGGCCTGCGGCAAGACCAACTTCGCCATGCTGATCCCGCCGGCAAGCTTCGACGGCTGGAAAGTCACCACCATCGGCGACGACATCGCCTGGATCAAGCCGGGCGCCGACGGCCGCCTGTACGCGATCAACCCGGAAGCGGGCTACTTCGGCGTGGCGCCGGGCACCAACACCCGCACCAACTCCAACTGCATGGCCTCGCTGGGTTCGGACACCATCTTCACCAACGTCGCGCTGACCGACGACGGCGACATCTGGTGGGAAGGCCTGACCAAGGAAGCGCCTGCGCACCTGATCGACTGGCAGGGCAAGGACTGGACGCCGGCCTCCGGCACCAAGGCCGCCCACCCGAACGCCCGCTTCACCGTGGCCGCCACCCAGAACCCGGTGATCGATCCGGCCTGGGACGATCCGGCCGGCGTGCCGATCTCGGCCTTCATCTTCGGCGGCCGCCGCTCGACCACCGTGCCGCTGGTGACCGAGGCGCGCAACTGGGTCGAAGGCGTGTACATGGCCGCGACCATGGGTTCGGAAACCACCGCCGCCGCCGCCGGCCAGATGGGCGTGGTGCGCCGCGATCCGTTCGCGATGCTGCCGTTCATGGGCTACAACATGAGCGACTACTTCCAGCACTGGCTGAACATGGGCGAGCAGCTGGGCAAGCTCAACGCCGCCGCGCTGCCGAAGATCTACTGCGTCAACTGGTTCCGCACCGACGAGCAGGGCCACTTCGTCTGGCCTGGCTTCGGCGACAATATGCGCGTGCTGAAGTGGATGCTGGAACGCATCGAAGGCAAGGCGGGCGGCATCGAGAACATCTTCGGCACCACCCCGCGCTTCGGCGACCTGAAGTGGGACGGCATCCCGTTCTCGCCGGAAGAGTTCGAAACGATCACCTCGATCGACAAGGACGCCTGGCGCGAAGAATTGAAACTGCACGATGAACTGTTCGCCAAACTGGCCTACCATCTGCCGACCGAACTGACCGCCGTCAAGGCTGAGTTGGAGAAGCGCCTGGCACGATAAGCCGGCCGGAGGAGACCGAAAAAAGCCCCGTGTGCGCATGCAATGGCACACGGGGATTTTTTTGCTTGCAGTTTCGCACGGGTGTGCTAAAGTTCGGTCCATGGACACCCTGACCGCCAAAAGCGAAGCCACCTTCGCCACCATCATCGACGCCGCGCTGGACATGGCGGCGGCCGAGGGCATCGGCAAGCTGTCGCTGGGCGAGCTGGCCAAGCGCACCGGCATCAGCAAGAGCGGCGTGTTTTCGCGCGTCGGCTCGCTCGAGACGCTGCAGGCCGCCGTGCTGGACGAATACGACCGCCGCTTTGCGCAGCAGGTGTTCCTGCCTGCGCTGCAGCAGCCCAAGGGTTTGCCGCGGCTGCTGGCCATGGTCGCCGCCTGGTCGCAGCGCGCCTGCGACGAGAGCCTGCGCAACGCCTGCCTGTACAGCGCCGGCGCCTTCGAGTTCGACGACCAGGACGGCCCGCTGCGCGACCGCCTGCAGCAGGGCGTGGCGGCCTGGCGCGCCGCGCTGCGCAAGACCATCCTGCAGGCGATGGAGCTGGGCCACCTGCGGCCCGACACCGACGCCGGCCAGCTGGTCTACGAAATCTACAGCCTGATCGTGGGGCTGATCCATGACACCCGTTTCCTGCGCGACGAGCAGGCCAGGCGCCACATGCAGCGCGCCTTCAGCCGGCTGATCTCGACCTACAAAAGCTTCAACGACATGGAATAAACCTGCCGCAGCCCGTCTGCGGTTTTCTTGAAACTAATTTCGCACACCTGTGCGAAAAGGAGCCCGCTATGAAAACCGTCCTGTTCCTCTTGCCGCTCGCGATCTACCTGCTGTGCCGGCCCTTCAGCCGCACGCTCAGGTCGCTGCCAAATAACAACGACGACTTTATGCTGTTTTAAGCCGGGGAATTTGATTACAATCGGCCGATGGAAATCAAAACCCACACCGGCGAACAGGCCAGCCTGCTGGAGCGCATCGAGCACACCAAACGTCCCGACCTGGTCGTCATGATGGGCTATGGCGACGAGCTGCCGGTGTTCCGGCGCGCCCGCGCGCTGTGGGAGTTCTACGCCACCCACTTCCCCGGCATCGAACTCATTTTCCCGCGCTGGTCGAACAAGCTCAAACGCGGCGAGGTCGTGTCCGAAGGCCGCGACTTGCTGGTCGGCATCGGCGACGGCTTCCAGGGCGATGCCGGCTACAGCAACAGCGGCGTCTGGTCGCAGTCCGAGAACGCGCGCTGGATTTACCGGCAGGTGCTGGCGCAGGACTACGTGCTGCGCAACCGCGAAGGGCCGTTCTTCCTGTACCAGACCACGGTGACCTCGGTGGTCGATTTCCGCGGCCTGTGCACGGTGCTCGACCAGCTCGACCCCGTCAACTGCTACGCCGGCCCGCTGGCCCGGCTCAATGGGCCCGAAGCCTTCAACGGCCTGACCTTCGTCAGCGGCGCCAGCGTGGTGCTGTCGCGCGATGTGCTCGAGCGCATGCGCGAACGCTACGACCCGCGCCACGTCTTTGCCACCTTGCCCAACGATATCTGGCAGGCCGCCCTGCTGCATGACGTAGCGCGCCAGGCGCTGCCGACCTTTAACCTGGTCAAGCCGCGCGCCGCGCGCGCCGACGCCGGCTACATCACCGCGCTGGTCAAGCAGCAGCTGCAGCAGGGCCAATACCATTTCCGCGTCAAGACCGTGGCGCCGGAGGACGCGGCCGGACGGCGCGAAGACATCGATCCCTGGATCATGTTGCGCACCATGGAAGCCATCCTTGAAAGCGAGCACACGCCGGCGGCCACGCTGGCGCTGGTGGACAAGGTGCGCCGCATGACCGACGGCGGCGCCGGCGCGCCGATCGCGCAGATCCGCGCGGAGCCGCTGCATACCGGCCATCGCGATTTTCCGCTATCCGACCTCGAGATTGCGTAGCGCCGGTTTGAACCCGCAACTGATCATCTTCGATTTCGACGGCACGCTGGCCGACACGCTGCCGGTGTTCCTCGACGTGTTCGACCAGGCCGCCGACAAGTACGGCTTCCGGCGCATGGACCGCGGCCGCCACCACGCGCTGCGCCAGCTCGACGCCCGCCAGATGATGGCGCTGCACCAGATCCCGCTGTGGAAGGTGCCGGCCATCGCCACCTTCATGCGTTCTGCGATGGGGCGCAGCGTGGCCGGCATCCGCCTGTTCGACGGCATGGCCGGGGTGCTGCGCGCGTTGAAGGCGCGCGGCGTGCTGCTGGCCGTGGTCAGCTCCAACTCGCGCGACAACGTGGTCAACGTGCTGGGGCCGGAACTGGCCGCGCTGTTTTGCCGCTTCGAATGCGGCGCCTCGCTGTTCGGCAAGCTGCCCAAGATCCGCAAGGTGCTGGCCGCCACCGGCGTGGCGCGCGAGCACACGCTGCTGATCGGCGACGAGATCCGCGACGCCAGGGTCTCGGCCGAAGCCGGCATCGACTTCGGCGCCGTGGCCTGGGGCTTCAACAACATCGAGGCGCTGATCGCCGAGCGGCCGGCGCGCGTGTTCCGGCAGGTGGACGAACTGCTCGCCTAGGCCGGTGTTGTTAAATTTCGAAACCCCGGTTGGGGAAATTCATACCTGCGGCGGCGCGGAAAGCAGGTAGTCTTGCGCACTCCCCCGTGCGCGGCACGGCAACCTGGAGAACGATGATGAGGCCTTTCCGTGCGATCGCCCTGGCCGCCGTGTGCGCGGCGGCCTTGCCTGCGCATGCCACCCAAGCCACCACCGCGCCGGTCAGCGTGACGGGCGGCGCCATCGCCGGCCTGCGCGACGGCGACATGCGGAGCTACCTCGGCATCCCCTACGCCGCGCCGCCGGTGGGCGCGCTGCGCTGGCAGGCGCCGCAGCCGGTGGCGCCGTGGACGGGCGTGCGGCAGGCGCGCGAGTTCTCCGCCGCGTGCGCGCAATCCGCGCCCTGGGTCACCAATCCCAAGAGCGAAGACTGCCTCTACCTCAACCTGTGGGCGCCCGCGCGCGTTGCCAGGCTGCCGGTCATCGTCTGGATCCACGGCGGCGGCTATTACGGCGGCACGGCCGCGCAGCCGCTGTACGACGGCGCCAACCTGGCCCGGCGCGGCGCCATCGTCGTCACGCTGAACTACCGGCTCGGCATCTTCGGCTTCCTGGCCCATCCGGAGCTGTCGGCGCAATCGCCCGACCATGCGTCCGGCAACCAGGGCATCCAGGACCAGATCGCCGCGCTGCGCTGGGTGCGCGACAACATTGCTGTCTTCGGCGGCGACCCGTCCCGCGTGACCATCGTGGGCGAATCGGCCGGCGGCGAGTCGGTCGCCATCCTGGTGGCGTCGCCGCTGGCCAAGGGCCTGTTCCAGCGCGCCATCGCGGAAAGCGGCAACGACGCCATGCCCATCGAACCCGCCGAAGACGCCCAGTTCGACCGCAAGACCGCCGAGGCGCAAGGCGCGGCCCTCGCGCCGCACCTGGCCGATCTGCGCGCGATGGATGCCGCCTCGCTGCAACAGCTGGCCTGGTCGCCGCGCACGCTGGTCGACGGCCACGTGCTGCGCGAAGACCTGACCACGATCTACCGCAACCACCGCCAGAACGACGTGCCGCTGCTGGTCGGCTGGAACGCCGAGGAGGGCAAGGACCTGGCGCCGGAAATCCTCGGCATCGGCGACTTCACGGCGGCCGGCCACCGTGAGCTGGTGGCCAGGCTGGTGGGCCATCCGCCGTCGGCCGCGCTGCTGGCCGCCTATCCCGGCGCCACGGATGCCCAGGCCCGCGCCTCCATCGTGCAACTGACCAACGACTGGTGGGGCTGGCGCATGACGCACTGGGCGGGCCTGCAGGCGCGCCACGGCCAGTCCAAGGCCTATGCCTACTTCTTCGCGCACCAGCCGGCCGAGCCGGCCACGCCGTGCGGCTACGGCTGCGGCGCCGGCCATGGCGCCGAAATCCCCTACGTGTTCGACAATCTCCACACCGATAAGCGCACGTGGAGCGCGGCGGACCGGCAACTGGCGGCCAGGCTGGCCGACACCTGGGTCGCCTTCGCCCGCACCGGCAGCCCGAACGGCAAGGGCTTGCCGGCCTGGCCGGCCTACGACGGCGGCGCGGCGTCCATCCTGCGCATCGGCGGCGCGGCGCAGCTCAAGGCCCATCCGCTGCCGGACCTGAGCGAGACCGGACCGCTGCGCGGCGACTAGCCGGCCTGTCCTGCCGATCCGCGAAAAATGCATTCCATGACCGTGTTTTAACATTCCGTCTCAATCCGCGCGCCTGGCGCGGCGGGGCGGCATACAGTGCATGCTCAACATTTTTCCGATAGGCCTCTAGACATGACAACTGCAACCACCCGTATCGGCGTCGCCAGCGCCCTGTTGTTTTCCCTGATCCTGGGCGTGGCCCATGCCGACACCCCGGCACCCGACCTGGCCGGCCGCCGCGAGGCGCTGAACTCCCTGATCAAGGAACAGTGGGAATACACGATGCGCTCCAGCCCGGAATGGGCCTCGCTGCTGGGCGACAAGCGCTACAACGACAAATGGTCGGACTTCTCGCAGGCCGGCATCGACGCCGACCTCAAGGTGACGGCCGACTTCCTCAAGCGCTTCGAGGCCATCGACACCACCGGCTTCCCGCTGCAGGAACAGCTGAACCGCGAACTGATGGTGCGCCAGCTGCGCCAGAGCGTCGAAGGCGGGCGCTTCAAGGAATGGGAGATGCCGCTGGCGCAGAACTCCGGCATCCACATCGACACGCCGCAGCTGGTGTCGGCGCTGCCGTTCGAGACCGTCAAGGACTACGAGGACTACATCGCGCGCCTGCACGCGCTGCCCAAGCTGTTCGACGAGACCCGCGTGCAGATGGAGAACGGCGTGCACGACAAGCTGATGCCGCCGAAATTCCTGATCCCGAAAATCGTCAAGCAGTGCGAGGACGTGGCGGCCATGAAGCCGGCCGATTCGCCGTTCGCCGAGCCGCTGAAGAAATTCCCGAAAGAGTTCTCGGCCGCCGACAAGGCGCGCCTGAGCAAGGAGGTGCTGGCGGCGGTGCAGAAGGACGTGATCCCGGCCTACCGGAAGCTGGCGGTCTACACCAAGACCCGGTACGCGCCGTATGGCCGCACCGACGTCGGCATGTGGTCGCTGCCGGATGGCGCGGCGCGCTACGCGTACAAGGCCAAGTCCTCGACCACCACCGCCATGTCGCCGGAGGAGATCCATCAACTGGGCCTGTCCGAGGTCAAGCGCATCGAAGGGCTGATGCTGGCGACCGCGCAGAAGCTGGGCTACCAGGACCTGAAGAGCTTCAACAAGGCGGTGGCCGCCAAGCCGGAGCTGCATCCGAAATCGCGCCAGGAGATCATCGACCTGTACCAGAAATACACGGACCAGATGTACACCCAGTTGTCGCAGCAGTTCGGCGTGCTGCCGAAGGGTAAAGTGGAGATCAAGCCGGTCGAGGAGTTCCGCGAGAAGGGCGCGTCCGCCGCGGCCTACATGCCCGGTTCGCCGGACGGCAAGCGCGCCGGCCGGGTGATGGTCAACACCGGTGACTTCGCGCACCGCTCGACCATCGACATCGAGACCACAGCGCTGCACGAAGGCGTGCCGGGCCACCACATGCAGCTGACCATCGCGCAGGAGATCGAAGGCTTGCCGACCTTCCGCCAGCAGGGCAACTACACCGCCTACGCCGAGGGCTGGGCGCTGTACTCGGAGCGGCTGGGCGAGGAGCTGGGCTTCTACAAGGATCCCTACAGCTACTACGGCCACCTGCAGGACGAGATGCTGCGCGCGATCCGCCTGGTGGTGGACACCGGCCTGCACTACAAGAAGTGGAACCGCCAGCAGGTGGTGGACTTCTTCCACGACCACTCGGGCATCGAGGAAGTGGAAGTGCAGAGCGAGACCGACCGCTACATCGTGTGGCCAGGCCAGGCGCTGGGCTACAAGATCGGCCAGCTGAAGATACTTGAGCTGCGCGACTATGCGCGTAAAGAGCTGGGCAGCGGCTTCGACATCCGCACCTTCCACGACCAGGTGCTGGGCGCGGGCGCGTTGCCGATGGACGTGCTGGAGTCGCACATCAAGGACTGGGTGAGCGCGGAGAAGCAGAAGCAGACCCGCGTCACCGCGCAGTAAGCGCTCAAGGCGGCGACGCCGCCCTTGTTGTCGTTCCGCTGCTGGTCCGGGGACGGGCCAGCAGCGTTTCATTTTCATGCTGGACGTCGCGCCGCAACGCGTTGGCGCCGAACAGCATGTCGTCCACACGCCAGCCGGCGTCTTCCAGTGTCAGCACGAAGCGTATCTTGCGCCGGTAATTGTCGCCCTGGCCGGGGACGGCGTTGAAGGACACATCGACGTTGCCGTTGCCCGCGTAGGCCGCCTTGAAGCTGGCCTTGCCGAGGTTCAGGAGGCCGTCGCCATCGGCATCGTGGCCGCAAGTCCCGTCGTTGCGCGCCAGCTTGCCGCACAGCTCGTGGTTGGTGGCCAGCAGGTCTTCCAGTTCGGTCGAGTAGAAGGTGCCGGGTGGCGGCGGCGCGCGCCGCGTATCGCCGAGGTGGCTGCTGTAGAACCGGGTGATGAAATCGACCTGCTGCCGCTCCGAGCGGGCCTTGTAGGCCATCAGCGACGCCACCGCGATGGCCGTGGCGCCCGCCACTGCGGCGATGGGCAGGTAGTGTTTTTTATTGAATGACATGACGGGCTCCCGAGACGATGACTTTGCTCAAATCGATTTTGCTGATCCACCAGGCCTGGTCCTGAAAGGTGTAGCTCAGGGCATCCAGGACAACGACCTTGCCTTCCTCTGCCGGCTCGGCCGGGACGCGGGCCATCGTAGGGATGACGAAACGGTGATCGTCGTCGGGATCGTCGCCGACCCGGTTGTAGTGGGCCGCATGCCAGTCGGCGATGGTCTGGCGTACTTTCGGGTCATCCTTTTGCGCGGTCGAACAGAGGCCGTCTTTGCCGCACAACTGAACCGGGTATTTGATGTAGCGCTCGGCGTCGGCCAGCGTATTCTCATTCTTCAGTACTTGAAAGACCTTGCCGGCGGTGACTTGGATGTCCCCTGCCCTGAAGAGCCGGCTTTGGATATCTTCCTCGACGTCCTGGCGCATGCTGTTGTCGGTGGAAAAATAGCCCCAACGGCTGTACAGGATATTTGCCACGCGCCAGCCCTCCGCCTGCTTGACCAACAGGTAGCGCCGTCCGACGGGAATGCTGTCCTCGGATGGGGGTTTGTCGAGGACGTCAACAGTGGTGCCTCCGAAATGGACCTCCCGCAGTCCGGCTTTGTCGAAGGTGAAGCCGCCCGCATCTGAAGCCGCGGTGGGGCTCAATGTCTCCGCGATATCGTCGCAGCGGCCGCCATCTCGCGCCAGCCTTTCGCAGAGCTGTCGCCGGGTGGCTAGCAGCTGGGCCAGCTGCCGCGAAAAATACGCCTCGGGCGGCGGCCGGCGTTGCCCGTCGGGGACGGAAAGGTACTCGTTGTAGTATTTTTTGACGAACTCCATCTGCTGTTCGTACTCGTTGGTTTGCGTCGTGTACGCAGTCAGCGCGACACTGGCCAAGGCAACGGCGCCCAGCGCCAGGATAATCCGGCCAAAGCTGTTTTCGGTGAAACGCATGGCAGTCCCCAAGGAAGATGCATTGCTGCATTGTCCTTGAGGCTGGCGCGGGGCGAATTGCCCTAAATCAAGATGGGTGAGCGGAGGGGCGCCGCCGCGTTGCGCGGCGGCGACCGCGTTACTTCAGCAGCGGCACCAGGTACTTGCCGGTCACGCTGGCGGGGTTGGCCGCCACGTCTTCCGGCGTGCCGGCGGCGATGATCTTGCCGCCGCCCGCGCCGCCTTCCGGTCCCAGGTCGACGATCCAGTCGGCCGTCTTGATCACGTCCAGGTTGTGCTCGATGATGACCAGCGTGTTGCCCTGGTCGCGCAGGCGGTGGATCACCTTCAGCAGCAAATCGATGTCGTGGAAGTGCAGGCCGGTGGTCGGCTCGTCCAGGATGTACAAGGTGCGGCCGGTGTCGCGCTTGGACAGCTCCAGCGACAGCTTGACGCGCTGCGCCTCGCCGCCCGACAGCGTGGTGGCGCTCTGCCCCAGCTTGATGTAGCCCAGGCCCACGTCCAGCAGCGTGTGCAGCTTGCGCGCGATCAGCGGCACCGGCTTGAAGAACTCGTGCGCATCCTCGACCGTCATGTCGAGGATCTCGGTGATGTTCTTGCCCTTGTACTGCACTTCCAGCGTTTCGCGGTTGTAGCGCTTGCCGTGGCAGACGTCGCACGGCACGTACACGTCCGGCAGGAAGTGCATCTCGACCTTGATCACGCCGTCGCCCTGGCACGCTTCGCAGCGGCCGCCCTTGACGTTGAACGAGAAGCGCCCGGCGCTGTAGCCGCGCTCCTTGGCGGTCGGCACGGTGGCGAACAGGTCGCGGATCGGCGTGAACAGGCCGGTGTAGGTGGCCGGGTTCGAGCGCGGCGTGCGGCCGATCGGCGCCTGGTCGACCGCGATCACCTTGTCGAAGTGCTCCAGGCCGCTGATGGCGTCGTGCGGCGACGGCTCGGTCTGCGAGCCGTACAGGTGGCGCGACAGCGCCGGGTACAGCGTGTCGTTGATCAGCGAGGACTTGCCGGAGCCGGACACGCCGGTCACGCACGTCATCAGGCCGACCGGCAGGTGCAGGTTGACCTTCTTCAGGTTGTTGCCGGTGGCGCCGGTGATCACCAGCTGCTTGTCCGGGTCGGCCACGTGGCGCTTCTTCGGCACGGCGATCTTCAGCGTGCCTTTCAGGTACTGGGCCGTCAGCGAATTCTTGTTCTTCAGGATGTCGGTCAGCGTGCCCTGGGCGATGATGTCGCCGCCGTGCACGCCGGCGCCCTTGCCCATGTCGACGATGTAGTCGGCGGTGCGGATCGCGTCCTCGTCGTGCTCCACCACCAGCACGCTGTTGCCGATGTCGCGCAGGTGCTTGAGCGTTTCGATCAGGCGGTCGTTGTCGCGCTGGTGCAGGCCGATCGACGGCTCGTCGAGCACGTACATCACGCCGGTCAGGCCGGAGCCGATCTGCGAGGCCAGGCGGATGCGCTGCGCCTCGCCGCCGGACAGGGTGTCGGCGCTGCGGTCCAGCGACAGGTAGTCCAGGCCGACGTTGTTGAGGAACTGCAGGCGCGAGATGATCTCCTTGATCACGCGGTCGGCGATCTCCTTTTTCGCGCCCTTCAGCTTCAGTTGTTCGAAGAAGGACAGCGTGTCGCGCAAAGGTTTTTCGGCGATCTCGTAGATGGCCTTCTCCTGCTTGCCTGTGCCGACCTTGACGTAGCGCGCCTCGACCCGCAGCCGAGCGCCGTCGCACGACGGGCATTTCTTCTCGTTGATGAACTTGGCCAGTTCCTCTTTCACCGCCATCGAGTCGGTCTCGCGGTAGCGGCGCGCCAGGTTGGTGACCACGCCTTCGAAGGCGTGCTCCTTGACCACCGTGCGGCCGCGCTCGTTGACGTAGGTGAACGGGATCTGCGTCTTGCCCGAGCCGTGCAGGATCACTTCCTGCGCGGTCTTGGGCAGCTGTTCGTACGGCAGGTCCAGGTCGAACTCGTAGTAGGCCGCCAGGTTGGACAGCATCTGGAAGTAGAACTGGTTGCGGCGGTCCCAGCCCTTGACCGCGCCGGACGCCAGCGACAGGTTGGGGAAGGCGACGATGCGCTTGGGATCGAAGAACTCGATGTGGCCGAGGCCGTCGCATTCGGGGCAGGCGCCCATCGGATTGTTGAACGAGAACAGGCGCGGTTCCAGTTCCTGCAGCGAATAGCCGCACTCGTTGCAGGCGAACTTGTTGGAGAATACCTGCTCCGCGCCGCTGTCCATTTCCAATGCCACGGCGCGGCCGTCGGCCAGGCGCAGCGCGGTCTCGAAGCTCTCGGCCAGGCGCTGCTTGATGTCGGCGCTGACCTTGACGCGGTCGATCACCACGTCGATGGTGTGCTTCTCGGTTTTCTTCAGCTTGGGCAGGTCGTCCACCTCGTAGATCTTGGCGTCGTGGGTGCCGCTCTGCACGCGGAAGCGCACGAAGCCCTGCGCCTGCATCTGCTCGAACAGGTCGGAGTGCTCGCCCTTGCGGTTGGCCACCACCGGCGCCAGGATCATCAGCTTGGTCCCTTCCGGCATGGCCAGCACGGCGTCCACCATCTGCGACACGGTCTGCGCGGCCAGCGCGTGCTCCGGGTGGTTGATGCAGTACGGCGTGCCGACGCGCGCGTACAGCAGGCGCAGGTAGTCGTGGATCTCGGTCACGGTGCCCACCGTCGAGCGCGGATTGTGCGAGGTGGCCTTCTGCTCGATCGAGATGGCCGGCGACAGGCCCTCGATCAGGTCGACGTCCGGCTTTTCCATCAGTTGCAGGAACTGGCGGGCGTAGGCCGACAGCGATTCCACATAGCGGCGCTGGCCCTCGGCGTACAGCGTGTCGAACGCCAGCGAGGACTTGCCGGAGCCGGACAGGCCGGTGATCACGATGAGCTTGTTGCGCGGCAGGTCGAGGTTGATGTTCTTGAGGTTGTGCGTGCGTGCGCCGCGGATGCGGATCTGTTCCATGGATTTTTTGCCTTTCGGGTCAACCCGCTACTATAGCTGGGTTTGAATATATGCGCCGACCTTGCGCCAGATCGAACTTGGGCGTCGCGGCACTGTATATAATACCAGTATTTTCTTGAGCGGTTGCAATGCAAATTTTGGCGGGTGGGTGGCCCGTTCGACTATAATCGCTGTTTGCGCACTACATAAACAGCCCGCTTGAGGCGGCCGCCGTTACTCAGGAGTTTTATACATGGCATCAGTCAACAAAGTCATCATCGTCGGCAATCTGGGTCGCGACCCGGAAATTCGCTACATGCCCAGCGGTGACGCGATCGCCAACATTGCTGTGGCGACATCGTACAAATCGAAGGACCGCAACACCGGTGAGCAGAAAGAGCTCACCGAATGGCACCGCATCTCATTCTTCGGCCGCCTGGCTGAAATCGTCGGCCAGTACCTGAAAAAAGGGTCGTCGGTCTACGTCGAAGGCCGCCTGCAGACCCGCAAGTACACCGATAAAGACGGCGTCGAGAAATACGCGACCGACATCATCGCCGAGCAGATGCAAATGCTGGGTGGCCGTCAAGGCATGGGCGGCGACGCCGGCATGGACGACGGCGGCTACGAAGCCCCGCCGCAGCGCCAGGCCCCGGCCCCGCGTCCGCAGATGGCGCCACCGGCACCAGCCCCACGCCCGGCCCCGCGCCCGGCGCCGAACTTCTCGGACATGGATGACGACATCCCGTTCTGAGACCCAGTTAGATAGTAGATGTAAACTACGCCTTGCAAGTCATTGATTTGCAAGGCGTTTTTCATTGTTTACACTTTTATCTTGACACCGCCTTGAGCCAACATATAACCTAGTCGCCAATATTGTAAACAATGGCGAGATGATGTCACGGTATGAGGTTGGCCTGGTTGATATGGGGAATGGTGAAAAAATGCCATTGCTCATTGACTCTACAACGGGTGTCGGGCTGTACGAGCCTACAGCGTTCTCTCTCGCTCTACGCTCAACAGGAGCCAAACGCAACACTCTAACCATAGCGCTTAGAGCTGTTCAATTCCTCTATGAATCAATCAGCGATGCTGGTTTCGACTTAATGGAGCGGGCAAAAAATAATGATTTACTCACGCTCGGTGAGGTTGAAGCGCTCGTCGCTCAATGTAAATATTTTAAATCTGACTTGCCCGAATCGGATAATACAAAAACCTATAGCAATGTCTCAGCTATCGGTGGAAAATTGCGACGTAAAGTTTTATATGGCACTAAGCCGGTCAAAAATGGAACGACTGCAAGTCGGCTGATTTATATAACTGCTTATATCACTTGGTTTTCCGATTACGTATTTATGTTGAAAACTCCAGAGAATCGCATGGAATTCAAAACGGTTTCGGAGAAAGTGATCAAAGCACTCAAGGCGCGCACACCAAAGAAATCGAGCAAAAAGGTAAAAAAAGGAATAACTAAAAAACAAGAGTCTTTGTTGCTCGAAGTTGTCGGCCCCGCTGCACCTGGAAATCCTTGGAATGGTGAGTTCGTTAGAAAGAGAAATAACTTAATTATTAGGATCTTGCTTAGTTTTGGGATTCGAAAAGGCGAGCTTTTAGGGTTGAAAATAAAAGATATAAGTTTTAAAGATAATACGGTATTCGTTGCGCGTCGCCCAGATGACCCAGAAGACCCTAGAAAACGTCAGCCTGAAGCCAAAACGGCTGAGAGAATACTACCGATGGGGCCTAGCCTTGTTGAGCTGTTGAAGCAGTATTTGGTTGATCGAAATAATTTGGACGCCGCGAGGCGACATCCATTTGTTATCGTAAGCGACGATGGCGCACCATTAGCTTTAAACTCGGTAGATTATTTATTTTCAACATTGAGAAATGCTTTTCCAGCACTGGCTCCAATTAGTGCTCACATATTAAGACATACGTGGAATGACCGTTTCTCGGAGGTGGCTTCCAAGATGATGAATCCAGCGGAGGAGAAAAAGGCTCGGAACTATTTTATGGGTTGGAGCGAAGAGTCTGAAATGGCCGAGAATTACACAGTTCGATTTGTCCAAGAACTAGGTTATGAGGCAATGTCGAAAATGCAAGATGTAATGTATGCGATGGGAAATAAATGATTCAGAATAATTTGAAATTTGATGATGAGTTGCCACGAGTTTCTAGTTCTTCGCAGGAGAAAGATGAATGGAGAGATATAAGCGAAGAATTGCCTCCGATTCTTATTCTAAGAAGCGGCGGTCGTATCAATCCAAGAGATATCCATTGGTCGTTTATTGATGGGGTTACGCCAGTCTCTATTAATTTCGCCTCACTGCCATTTCAGGTCGAGCCTTTAATAATTAATTTAAAGAGAGTTCTAATTGACGCGCTCGAAAGAAATTCGCCGTCATATGCTATCAATCTATTTCGGTCTTTTGCGCGATTGGCAAGTTTGATCGCAGAGGTTACTAAAGATCCTATTCATGAAATTTCTCAGTGGCATATTTCGAACTTCATTGGAAAATATTCGCTCAATGATCCACTCGGCAGAGTTGGTCAACTATCCGCACTTATCACGCGTTGGTCAAAAATGGATTACCCTGGCGTGACAGAAGATGCAGTGAAGCTGTTATCCAAGGTGAAGAAAAAAGGGAATGTCAAAGGTGAAGCGGTCAGAACTCTTGATCCAGTCGATGGCCCATTTACTGAATACGAGCTTCAACAATTAATTAGCGAGCTGAACAATGCATATGCTACACGACAGTTGGAGGAGCAATTTTATTATCTAGTTTGGCTTGCAATTTTAACTGGCCAGCGAGTGTCCCAATACTGTGCGCTTAAGGTAAAAGATTTAATAAGAACTGTTGATGACCAAGGCGACGTTAGTTATGAAATTCTTATTCCGAAAGCCAAGCAGCGAGACGAATTGATTCGGGATTCGTTTTTATCTCGTCCTTTGACGATCCAGTTCGGTGAGAAATTATGGAGCTATAGCCAGCGTGTTATTAGCCAAAATCCAACCCTTAAAAGTGAGGCGGCGCTTTTTCCGTCCCCGGTTGAGTATAGAGTTCGTGAGCAGCTAAATCCACAGTTTAATGGCCATTGGAACTCTCCTGATTTATCTAGGGCGTTTCGAGAAGCTCTAGCCGATATTGCACCGATCAGCCCGCGTACTATGGAGCCAATGAATCTGGCAATTGGGCGGTTTAGGGATACGTTAGGCACACGTGCTGCTCAAGAGGGATTCGGGGAACTCGTTATCGCCGAGATTCTTGGTCACAGCGATACACAAAACGTTGGAGCCTACGTTGCTGTGATACCGGAAATTGCGAATCGGCTCGATGAGCAAATTGGTGGTGACCTCGCGCCGATCGCACGTGCTTTTTTAGGGGCGATTCTGATCCGTCCAGAGGACGCTACGCGAGCGGAAGACCCATCGAGCACAATTATCGACTATCGGCATTCCAGAGGTGGGGTAGGCAGTTGCGGAACGAAGTATGACTGCAAATTCCGTGCGCCTCTTGCTTGTTACACTTGTTTTAATTTTGAAGCTTGGTTGGATGGACCGCATGAACAATTGCTCGACCATCTGGTGCAGGAACGTGAGCGGCTATTGACGACTTCCGGCCCCAGGGTTGCTGCAATTAATGACTTGACTATATCTGCAATTCGAAGTGTTATTCGTGAATGCAATCTGATAAAAAGTGGCATTACCAAGAGTGATTCTGATGAGTAATGAAAACGTTTTTGTTTTTACTCGCCGCGCAGATCTGAGCGCCAAGCAAAATCTTGATTTATTTATTCAACGTTGCAGAGATGATTTAGTGACGTTTGGAAAAAATATATCGTTCGATAATACTGTATGGAATGTTAGTGATTCGATCCATCTGAAAGGACGCAAGAAGGACGTTCGCGTAATTTTCTCAAGTTATGCAGCTGCCAAAGCCGGAGCGGAAATCCCTGCGATGTCGGAAAATTACCGCTCCTTTGCAATGGCATATTTCAGGTATTCCTTCAGTCTACGCCCTACTACAGCATGGGCCAACCGCTTGACTGCTCTCCGTGCTATCGATGAGGTTTTAACTCGACGCGGGTTAAATGGGCAAGTTACACTTATTAGCCATGATTTGCTCGATGATGCACGCTCATTGATCATTGACGGATATTCACATGATGTTGCCGTGCACGTAGCAGCGGAACTCCAGGCTATTAGTGATTTTCTAATTGAAAATGAGTTTGTTTCGTACAGAGTACAGTGGCGGAAGGGCATAAGCCGTAATCGTGATTCAGGAACACGTGTTGGGGCTGAGGCCGAAAAAGCCCGACTTGAGAAAATGCCGAGTCCTCGCGCAATTGAGGCTATGGCCCATCTCTTTTGTCACGCGAATGAACCGGATGAATTATACGTCGGGGCCACGCTCGCACTTTTGCATTGTGCCCCACAACGCATCAATGAGACTGTTAGGCTGGCGGTGGGATGCGAAGTTGAGTCCCCAGATTTGAGCCAAGTATCTCATTATGGCCTGCGTTTACCTCCATCTAAAGGATATAGAGACGAGATCCGTTGGATCGTTCCGACGATGGTGGAAGTGGCGCAAAGAGCTATAGCGATGCTTTCGAAAGCCTCAGAAGAGGCTCGAAAGATCGCGTTGTGGTACGAAGACAATCCCAACGACGTGTATCTCCCGGATGCATTGGAATACCTACGCGGCAATGACCAAATTGACTTGTCCGAGATTAGTACAATCCTTTACGGAAAAGTGAACGAGCATAATGCCAAAGCTTGGTGCGGACGCGAAAAAGTTCGAGTAGTCAAGCCGGGTTCGGGCTTGTACTTATTCCGCGACGTTCAAGCGGCAATAATCAATAAGCTCCCAAAATCCTTCCCGTATGTGGAAGGCGACTTGCGATTCAGCCAATCGCTGTATACCTGCCGACGATTTGAGTTAGATGCGACCCTCGGAACTTACCAGTGTCTCATTGATTACGTTACCTCTGACCAAATCGCCTCCAGAATTGGTGGAAGTGGTAGCGTAGCTCAAACCATATTTGAGCGCTTTAACCTCACTGAGGATGATGGTAGTCCTGTTGTCATTAATTCGCATCAAGTGAGGCATTATCTGAACACGTTAGCGCAGTCGAACAACGTTTCACAGATTGACATCGCCATGTGGTCGGGACGTGCGGATGTTTTTCAGAATGCTGCTTATGATCACGTTTCTGGCGAAGAAATTGTGAGTCGAGTACGCGACGTTGTTGCTCAATCTAACTTGAATGTATTCGGCGGCGACTTAAATGTTCGAAAGATTCGCGTTATCTCACGGCGAGACGAGGCTACTGGGAACCTCCAGTACAAAAGCGCGCACATTACTGACTATGGCATGTGCATGCATGACTATGCCTCGTCGCCATGCCAGATTCATCTAGACTGTCTAAATTGCAATGAGCTTGTTTGTGTTAAGGGTGATCAAGTGAAGTTGGCAAATCTTATTCGTTTCAAGGATGAAACTGAGGTATTGCTGGCCAACGCCGAAGCCGCTGAGAGAGACTCCGCTTACGGTGCTTCTCGATGGGTAGCGCATCAGCGCCAAACCCTCAATCATGCCAAGAAGCTGATTGCCATTTTGACTGACTCAAGTATCCCGGACGGTTCAATGGTCAAGCTTACAGGTATCAAACCGGCATCCAGGCTAGACCAAGCGGAAGCTATGCGGGGCGAAGCAAAGGTAATCTCTATGCCTGCTCGCATGAACAAATTATTGGAAAAGGTAAAGAGCCGTGGCTAAATCGAGAGGCCGTATCATAGATGATCTCGTTATTGAGGTAATTGAACACCTTCTGGATACGTGGCAAGGGAAGTTGACTTGGGATTTGTTGATCGCGGCCATCAAGGCATCGATTGCAACGCAATACACGAGGCAAGCTCTCGCTAACCATGAGCGCATCGCGCACGCATTTTCAGATCGACAAAAGGCTCTGCGAAATCGCGAAGAGTCGCCTCTTCCTGGGAGTCCTCAAGTTGCGGCTTTGATGAAGAAAATCGAAACCCTTGAAGCGGAGAACGCACGTCTTCAGCTTGAGTGTCAGAGACATCGTGCAATGTTTATCCGCTGGGTTTCTAATGCCCAGAAAAAGAACTTAACAGCGGAGGAATTGAACGCAGAATTGCCTCCAGCGCAACGAAGGGCTACCAGCGAAGAAAACGTCGTTCCTCTTACGAAGGCTAGGAAGAAGACGCGCAAGTAGTTCGGTCAAAACTGAATGCCCGTCCACCGTCCTAAGCTAGAGATAGCGAAGCTTTCTGCACCAGTTCAGGAAGCCTTCGCTAGCTTCTTCTGAAATTCCTTAATAAATTTTGAGACGTCGATGCCCAGCACCGCAGCTATTTCCAGGAATTCGGGCAGGTCGATTCTTCGCTCTCCACGCTCGTACTTGCTTACGAATGCTTGGGCCTTGCCAAGCTGATCTGCCACCTCACTTTGAAGCATCCCTTTCGATGCACGCGCATTGGTGAGCATCTCGCGAAAGATCTGGTATTTCAAGTCATGTAGTGAGTTAGCCATGCCATAAGGCTAAAACCGGTTGTGGAATATACCAAAACCGGTTTTGGTATATAATCGCCAGGAATTTCCATTTGGCAATATCTATGACCCTCAGATTTATTTGAGGGGTGATATCAAATTGACGGGCAAGAAATCTGACTATGACGACGTTTATCGCACGTGGGAAGTTAGGCGGCATCCCTGCTGGGATCTGGGATAAGAGCGGCAGCACAGTGTTTGCTTATCTAGAGGTGGGTGATCAGAGGATTGATGGAGTCTCTGTAGGGGTATACCTCGATGGTGCCCTCCAAGACTGCGTGGGAGAACAAGTCGAGCTGTCGTTCTGTCGGATCGGTAAAGGTCGGATCTATCTATGCGCTATCAAAGCCGAGAGCGGCAAGGTTATTAGCTTGCCAGATCCAAGCGGTACGCTTGTCACCGAAACTATCGTGTCTACAGTTGTTTTTGGTGTACTGGCACTCATCACCACCTTCTTGGTCAGCCCCATCTTGTTCGGGATACCTTTGTACGTATTCCGATCCCTTCTGAACTACATAAGCGACGCGGCCTTTGAGCACATGATGTTCGTGGCCATCGTTGGACTATGGGGCGCGCAGCTTACGTGGATGCTCTTCTATTCCAAGAGGTTTTCGCCTCGATTACGCATCCGCACAATTAACAAAGCTCGTACGGCATTGGACTAATGCCGTTTGCTCGTTCTCTCAACCACCTTAAAGGAAACAATGCATAAGAAAGCATGTGTGTTCGCTGCAATCGCGATCTCGACCCTGGTAAGCGCTTGTGGAGGCGGCGGAGGCGCTAACACGGTGACTACTGCGCCAACTGGCCCAACCACGCCAAGTGCCCCTATCGTAACCCCAGGCGACACCCAGACGACTGTTCCAGCGCTAACTTATGCGGCCACTAGCCAGGAGTACGCGTTCGTGTCGGCGCTGAACGACTTCCGCAGTAAGGTAGGTCTGGGTCTGCTGGCGCAGAACACCAAGCTGGACACGGCCTCGGCCAACCACCTGAGTTACCTCCTGGCGAATGACGTGAACAACGGTGGCACCGTCAACTTCAACAGCTACGACCCGGCCACTGGACGCTCGATGCTGCACATAGAAAACGGCGCTCTGGCCAAATTCACTGGGGTGCAGGAACTGGACCGTGTCAAGTTCGCTGGCTATGATGGTTCTTACGCTGGCGAGGAAGTTACTTTCGGCGGCAACCAGGGCGGCGCTGCGGCATTCGGTACGCTGGCACAAACCGTCTACCACCGCGCCGGTCTAATGCTCCAAAACGTGCGTGAAATCGGCGTGGCAGTCGGCACAGACAAATCGCAAACCGTGGTCATGGAAATGGGCCTGAAAACCAATCAGTCGGTCGCGTCGGACTACGTTGGCGTTTATCCTGCGAATGGTCAGACGGGCGTAGCGCTGCATGCGTATGTGGAAGCGCCTAATCCGTTCCCGGACCTGTCTACGGCCAACGATGACTTCCCGACTAAAACCAGCTATCCAATCAGCGTATCGGTCGTGACCGGCAATACCATTGCCGTGACAACCTTTACTGTGACCGAAGCTGGCCAGGCCGCTCCGATGGATGTACGTCTGATGACCCGCTCCAACGATCCCAACTCCTACTTGACCAGCAACGTTGCCTTCCTGATCGCTAAGGTTCCGTTCAAGTCGGCTACCACCTACAACGTGAAGTTCGTCGGCACCAACAACGGCGCGGCCTTTACCAAAGAATGGTCGTTCAAAACGAAATAAACGATTTGCGGGCCTTGGCTTGGTTAGTCACGTTTAATCTTAGATGATTATTGACATGAGTGAAGAACTATTTGAAATTAGTGTCGATGACATGCTATTTCATGTGGATGTTGTGCTTCCAGCTCGCTATTCTCGCGATCAGAAGTTCTCCCGGTATATTTCCTCGGATTTGAGATCCGTGATCGATTTTTTGACCACTCGTCATCCCACTGAAACTCGGGTAACTATGCAGTCCAAGTTCCTGGACGGGGAGGCATATACTTTGAGACGTGTGGCACAGATCTATTCTGGCATCGATCAACATGGGCGTCAGCAGTTCATTTGCAGGTGCGATGACGACGATGTTGTAATTGGTTCGTGTGATGACACGATAGACTTAGAAAATACCAGGTTGCTTTGGCCACGAGCAAGTCATCTAAGCTGGAATTCTTTACCGGCTATGAAAGGTATGTTGGGGTCTGCGAGCTGAGAGAGGCACGAGCCGGTGGGCTGGCATGGGAGTGCGACTGGCGACAACTTCCAAAAAAACCAATTATCTGATATCCGGCTATCTTGGCATTATCCGATATGCAGATAAAGGAACGCTATCTACATATTAGATACTTAGAATATGCTCACCCCACCGATTTCTCAACGACTCATTACCGCACCACAGCTTGGTCAGCTTCTCGTATCCGCTCGCAAGCACATGAAGCTTACGCAGACCGCTGTAGCGATCCGCGTCGGATTGAGTCAAAACCGTATATCTCATTTAGAGAAGCACGCCGATGAAATCAGCTTCAAGCAGTTGCTCAGTTGGTGCGCTGTACTTGAGCTAGACCTACATTTGGCAGTAAGAGATACCGGCGGCGCAAGCAGTTTGGCGGAGTGGTAATCCGAGACGAAAATGGGCAGTGCTGCACCAGGGATAAGCTACTTCAGGAGCAAGGGAGGAATCTGAAGTACGTTTCAACTAATCGGGAAAACGCTCGACGTGTGTTTCGCTTTTCCGCCCGTAATAGGTGACGTGTCTGCAGGCTAGCCAGACCGTGTAGCCGACACAGCCTGCCGCCTGTGACAGAGAATGGTTTGGCAGTCGGCAGATGCATCAAATACTGGCGGCTTAGTCGAAGCCTAGTCAAGCTGGTGGCAATAAATTTACCAGTCAGGTCATGAAGCGTAAAGATGACGAAAATCGCTAAGTTTCTCGCCAGACCATGCTGCAAATGCCTTTCTGAAGCTGGAACTATCATAGTATCCAAGTTTCGCAGCTATTTCTTCAATTGTCATTACATTATTTTTTAGGTAGGCGATTGCTTTAGACATACGCTGTTCGCTGACGATCTCACTAAATGTCGTGCCCTCATCTTTGAGTCGCCTACGTAAAGTCCTTGCATTCATAAGCAGCATATTTGCAGCGTCTTCAATGCCTAATTGTTTATCCAAATGAATTTGGACTAATCTAGCAATCTCGCTAGATAAAGTAATTCTTCGGCGTATTCGCTGCGCTTCATTTTCACACAAATCTAGAATTAATTTATGTGTAATGTGATCCGGGTTAAATCTTGCTGTCGGAGTCAGTGCGATATTAGGGTAGATCATCTCATTTCGATCACATCCAAACTGAACTTCGCATCCTAGTATTGATAAATAATCTAATGCATTTTTCGGTTTGGGATATTTCACCCGCACAAGTTTTAGTTTAAAGTCACTCCCGTACAAATCTTTGCAGAATCGCACAGAACTAGCGAGCTTTATTTCAATGGAAAATTTATATAGTGGATTATTAGGGTCATCTGAAAAATATGGAACAATCTGCCACACAGACTCCTTACTGCTGCTTTTATACGATACTCTGGTAAACGGATCGATGAAGTGGGCATATTTCTCAACAGTATCGATTAAATGCTGGCGATCGGGGCTGCTGATCATTGCATATCCATAAATGCCGCAAGCGACTAAGCCCAGGTGTCCTCCCACACGTATGCCCACATCAGGCGAAACCTTCAAGCAGTTTAACGCTATGCGCAATAGCTGTACTGCTGATACGCGGCCACTTCCTTTCCCCAGTGAAGCATCGCTGATACCTGTATTTGCTAGCACGTCGGCACTGTTTGCGCCATGTTGAAGCATGTCAGAGTGCAAAAAACTGACCCAGTGAAGTGAATATTCTTCGGCTGTGTGGCAAAACGGGAGTGATGAATTGAAAAATCTACTATATTCCCGAATTAAAGATTGCATGATGCCTTGTGTCCTCTACTGCCCTAAATCGTTTCCTACAATCACCTGTTCATTCATCATTATTAAACTTAAACTGCAATTTGGCAACTTTCATGCGAAATCGGCTGCATTCGCCATCATGTACATAGTGGTGCGAGTGATCTCGCCTGTGCTTCCACCAGAAATCGTTTCGACTGTTAACTGGCCGCTAGTGGGGACGGCGCCACTTAAGTGGCGGGAACAATATTAAATATAATTCTAGGGATCAAAGAAAAAATGAAATTGACAATTGCTCGAAAGCTGTATCTTCTCATTATCTTGGTTGTTGCCGGACTACTATTTTTAATGTTCGCTGGCATCCAAAAGATGAAAAAAATTCACGTGGAGGCTAGTTACTCGGCTGTTAACGTAGTGCCAAGCTTACTTATAATTGCACAGAATAATCAAAGCATGAATTCTGTGCGAATATCAACATGGAAATATTTGGCACTGAGCGAGGCGGCCGATAAGAGCGCCCTGACCAACTCCATGGAAGACGCTAAGCAAAAGGTAAAGGATGGAGTTCAGAAATATAGGGACAGTTTTATCGCGGATGAAAAAGACAGGGAATTGCTTAATTCTGTAAATGACGCATTTTCCAATTTTTTAGAGCTACAAGCAAAGGTAATAACACTTGCAAATTCAGGTATGTGGGATGATGCAAGAAAATTAATGAACAGTAACCAGCCTCTCGTTGATAAGCTTAACGCAAGTCTGGAAGCACATAGAAGGTACAACGAAAAAATAGCGGACCAGGCGACTGAGAATGCCTTAAAGACTATCAATAGCGCCACTTGGTCTGCTGGAGCCGTGAGTATGAGTGTCATATTAGTTGTGGCTGTGATGGGCATTTTGATAGCACGTAAAATCGTTAGTTCAATTTCTGATGCTGTAGAGGTAGCAGAGGCGATCGCATCTGGTGATCTAACAAAAAAAATATCTGTTACGTCAACGGATGAGATTGGCCTATTGATGCTGGCGATGTCTAAAATGAATGCTGGGCTCATTGAGATTGTGGGCAATGTTCGTACTGGCGTTAGCACGATTGCCGCAGCATCTAGTCAAATTGCAATGGGAAACATCGACCTCTCAGCTCGTACTGAAGCACAAGCTAGCTCGTTAGAAGAGACTGCGTCTGCCACAGAGGAACTGACCTCCACTGTGAAGCAAAATGCTGAGAACGCTCGCCAGGCTAATCAATTGGCATCGTCGGCGTCTACCGTCGCGGTGCAAGGGGGGGAGGTAGTTGGGCAAGTAGTATCCACTATGAGCGACATTAACGCTTCATCAGCAAAAATTGTCGACATCATTAATGTCATTGATGGCATTGCATTCCAGACGAATATACTTGCGCTTAACGCGGCAGTAGAGGCGGCACGTGCAGGTGAGCAAGGTCGAGGATTTGCAGTCGTCGCATCAGAAGTACGTAATCTTGCTCAACGTAGTGCCAGCGCAGCAAAGGAAATCAAGCAGCTTATTGATGATTCAGTCACTAAAGTTGATGTTGGAAGCAAACTGGTTGAACAGGCGGGGGCGACAATTCAAGAGGTTGTCAACAGCGTTCATCGTGTTAGTGACATTGTTGGCGAAATTACTTTAGCGAGCAATGAGCAAAGCGTAGGCATCGAACAGGTTAATGAAGCCATCGGTCAAATGGATCAGACAACTCAAGAAAATGCTGCTCTTGTTGAAGAGGCTGCCGCAGCAGCTCAGTCCCTCCGGGAGCAGGCGCATCAGTTGGAACAGACTGTTAGTCTATTTAAACTCGAATCAGATCAACATGGTCTTTACAAAACGCAATCGGTGTCTAGTCCTGTTAAGTCGATTACAAAGCCTGTATCAATAAAACTGGTGCCGACGCGAAAGAAACATCTTAGTCTGATTTCTGATGGCTCGAATGCAGGCTCCTGGGAACAATTCTAAGAACCATTTATCACATTTTTTGTGGGGTTTGTTTACTCAAACTCCATACAATTTGTTTCATCTTCAGAATAAAGTATGAAGAAAATTTCATTGCCGACTATCAATGGTGAGGGGGAGTACATTGATGCTGAGAACTTTCAATGGGCTTACATCTTCAAAAAAGATAGCGTCAAGTTTGTTCATTGTTTCATAGGTAAAAAACTCCATTTTTTACACTATTCACTTCCGCTAGAGAATTGGTTCAAAGAATCAGGTGTCTATTTGATAGAGTTTGGTAATGTAGCCGATGGGGGGAAGCTAGTCTTGGTAAATAACATACCTGAAAAATATAAAATTCCACATATGTGATGGTTTATTAAAATTCCCTCTTAAAGATAAATATTTATTAAAGTGAAAAATAATTTTTATCTGTTTTTTTTGAGAAATATGTTTTATTAAATAATATGTAGTGATCGCGACTTGATCTGACAGTTACCCGGTTTGAAGCCTGCGACTGTCAGGTCAGATTCAGTCGTTCAATGTGGTGATTTTATCGCGCCACGCCTCCTTTCCGTCAATTAGGGTTTGCATCGGTGTCCGTCCGCAGCACATCTTGCCCTGATGCGTACGCTCGTTGTTGTAGTAGGCGATCCAGTCGTCAAGGTCACGCTGAAGCTCTTCGATGCTGCGGTAAATCTTACGGCGGAAAGCGACCTGGTAGAACTCTTGTAGGATCGTCTTGTGGAAGCGTTCGCAGATGCCGTTTGTCTGGGGATGCCGGACTTTGGTCTTTGTGTGCTCGATGTCATTGAGGGCCAGGTAGAGCTGGTAGTCGTGCGACTCAGGCTTGCCGCAAAACTCGGTGCCACGATCCGTCAATATGCGAATGACGCCCATGCCTTGCTCGTCCATGAATGGCAGCACCCGGTCGTTTAGCAGATCGGCGGCCGTGATCGGTGTCTTGGTGCTGTAAAGCTTGGCTGCAGCCCACTTCGAATAAGTGTCCACGTAGGTTTGCTGGTAGATGCGTCCGACGCCCTTGATCGTTCCGACGTAGAAGGTGTCCTTGCTACCGAGATAGCCAGGATGGGCGGTTTCGATTTCACCGCAGGCCACATCATCCTCCTGCTTGCGCTCCAGCGCGGCAACCTGGGCTTCAGTCAGCACATCACCCGTTTGCGCGACATGGCGCTCAAGCGCTGCCAGGCGCTTTTTGAATGATTCCAGATCCCGGCGCAGCCAAACAGAACGCACTCCAGACGGGGAAATGAAAACGCCACGCTTACGCAGCTCGTTGGAGGCTCTGGCCTTTTGAGTTCTCTGCGGTGTAAAACTCTGTTGCGCTTGTTAGCTCAAAGGATTTATCGATCTGCTTCAAGATGCTGAGCAGACCAGAAGATAGAAGGTCGCCTGGCGCTGACAAAGTAAGCTGCTTGCACTCATGCCACATGACGCTGGCCGGCTCCGAGGCGGGAGTCGTTTGCTCAATACGTACGCCCGCAGCTATCTCGTAAACGATCTTTTGAAGTCAATTGGGGCGAAGATTTGTTAGTCAAAGCCCCATTGCCCTCCAGGTCGACTATACCTCGGCAGGTGGCCCGCTTGAGTCAGCTCGCGTTGACGCAAGCATTAACGGACTGCTAGCGTTTTCCGTTGATCTTGTCGAACATTTCTTGATACGCCGTTTGTCCTTTTTCCAACGCAAAGCGCTGAGGCAATACCCGCTGCACAAGAACCTCCTGAATCTCCGGTTGCGTTTCCAGAACGCACAGAACCTCATCAATGAATGCGGCGAGCGGCATCGCATTAGGATCGCTAGCTTGACGCTTCCCCATCAATTCAGTTTGCAGATACGGGGGAGCTATCTCGATTACATTAACGCTAGTTCCTTTAAGTTGATGGCGCAATGATTCGCTGAACGAATGGATCGCGGCCTTTGTTGCAGAGTAAGTGGGGGTAGCCGCCAAGGGGAGAAATGCGAGCCCAGATGAGACTGTGACAACGGTTGACTCGCGCTGCATGCGGAGTAGGGGCATTAATCCAGCTGTGAGAAGGATAGGGCCGAGGAAGTTCGTCTCGATAATTGCCTTCGCTGTTCTCGTATCAACTACATCTGCGGTCCAATCCTCTGAGTGCATTATCCCCGCATTATTGATGACTACGTTGAGGTGCGGATAATCGTGAGCAGCCTGTAGCACAAACCGATCAATATCCTTTGAGTCCGTGACGTCTAGTATCGCCGTTTGCATGCCAGGGTTAACTTGAGTTACTTCATCAAGTAGGGCTTGGCGGCGGCCTGCGATGATTACCTGATTGTCACGTTCGTGGAAGGCTTCAGCTAGTGCCCGTCCAATGCCAGAGCCTCCGCCAGTAATAAGGATTGTGTTTCCTGAAGTTTTCATGCAAGTTATCCCTTTAGCTCAGGCTGGTTAGAAGTGGGCGGAGAGGTGATTGGCGAATCGCTCTAAGTCCTTCTCAATTTGAGCATTCTTCATAACATCATAGGCCCAGAATGCTGGAACCTTATCGAGGCCGATCCATTTGAAATTCAAGTCGATAGGCAGAGTCAAATCGTCTTCACTTCGCCCTGAAAAATATTCTTGAGATTGATCATTGAACGCTTCCTTCGGTGCGTTGGCGGTTACCGACAACATATAGCGACCGTTAAGTAGTCCACCCATGCCATAGTTTTCTGTTGGGGCCTCTGCACTGCGGCCATCACCGGCAGACATCTTGCCCATCATTCCTGCAGTCCACACTTCATCGGTATACTTTTTGAAGATCCATGGTGTTCCCATCCAATTCAGTGGCGTCTGGACAAGGATGATGTCTGATGAAGTAATTTTTGCAATTTCAGTTGTCACGTCATAGCCTTCCGCAACGACAGTTTTTTGCACTTCGTAGCCTTTGTTTTGGAAGTGCCTAACTGCCATTTCCGCCAATGTTGCATTGAGTCGTCCTGCCGCGAATGCATATGGCAGATGTGCGTTGATGATATGAACTTTCTTCATAGTTTTCTCCTTAAGTAATCGGCGTGAATATTCTGTAGTTTAAACTACAAAATTGGGAAAAAAAATTATTCGAATTGGTCTACATAGGAATTGACAGCCTCCATCAATGAATCGAACTCAATGCCACTAGCAGCTTGAGTAGCAATGCCAGTAAGGACCATCGTGGTTAGCCGGGCCATTGCGTCAGGTTCACCTGGCAATGTTTTGTCGCCGCGCTGTTCAGCTTCACGAAAGCGAGCTGCTAGTGCGGCAGTATTGGCTTCGCGCTCAAAACGTAAAGCATCTCGTATGCCCGAAGCACTGTCACTTGAAACAAGTGCACTTTGCACTAGGAGGCAACCACGTGCAGTCGGATGGCTGGTTGCCGCCTTTGCCATGCCAGTTAGCAAATACTTGACTACTTCGCGAGCGGTATCCTGCGCCAACGCCTCACGCGTTGCAGCCTTTGCCAATGTTACATAGCGTTCAAGTACACGACGGAATAGTTCCTCTTTACTACCGAAAGCTGCGTAAAAGCTCGGTGGACTTATTCCCATTGCCCTAATAAGCTCGCCAAATGACGCTCCTTCGTATCCTTTCTCCGTGAAGAGATTTAAGGCGGTATCAATAGCAATCTCGATATCAAACTGACGTGGGCGGCCTGCCATGTGAACTTCCAAACTTTTGAGTACCGCAATTCTATAGCTGCGACTATAAAAAAGCAACTGAGCTGTGGAATGGGAGGTTGCGAGTTGTGCTCGGCATAATAGATTTAGCAACGTCAGTAGACCAAAGTGGTGGTCCTCTGAAATCTCCGTCCCAAAATTATGAAAACTTAACAACCATTTAGTAGTTTGATCGCTACCTTATGATTACGGTCGACCAGTGGTCATTAAGACCAGTAGCACATGATCCACAATTCCTGCCAGTCGTTCAGCCGCAACCGGCAATGAGGTTGGGCCAGATATGTAGATGAGTAAGGCAACCGCTGTGTCAGATATGTGACTGATCTTGGTATTAGTCAGTGGAGCATAGCCATAGTTGACGGCACGCTCTGCTACCCAAGTGATCTCTTTATGTACATATTCTACAAACCGGCTACGCAAGCTTTTGCCAAGTTCAGGTGATGAGCGAGCCACCTCCATAGCTGCCGTAACAATCGTTTGCTGACTGGATGAGCCACAGGCTTGCTCTAGCAATGCTAGCAGGTCATTTCGCAGAGAAGTGCCTGGATAAACAGGGCGCTTCGCATAGCCTATGGTCGCGATTGAGTCTGCAACGAGATCTTCCTTGGTAGTCCAGCGCCGGTAAATCGTTGCCTTTGATACGCCAGCACGAGTAGCCACCGCTGCCATGTTTAGACGGTGATAGCCGCTTTCCACCAGTAGTTCAAGAGTTGCGTTGATGATTGAATTATCACGGCTGACGTCCTGTGTACGTCCGCGTGATGACGGCGGCAGCCGATGACGGTGTTGTGTAGTTTTGTCTGTCAATTCACATGCTCCAGCGGTCGCAACGTAAAGAAAAGATATATGATACCATTCGGTTTCGGTACTCTATGGTTTCGTATATAAGGGGATTTCATGAAGCAACGTATTCTAGTAACCGCTGGTGCAGGAGATCAAGGACGAGCTGCAACGCGGCATTTAATCGCAGCAGGGCATACAGTCGTGGCTATGGATCGATTGCCCGCCGATGATCACAGGCCCCAGGAGTTGGTTGCTCTCGGGGCAGAGTATGTCCAGGCAGATCTTGCAGATGAGGCGCTGGTAGCAAAAGCGCTAACGGATGTATCCGTAGTGTTTTCAGTGCCTGTCGGCCCATTAGACAATGAGATGGCAAAGGTCGACAACGTGGCAATGCTTGTCAAGGCAGCAGAAAAGGCGGGTGTGGAAATGTTCATTCAGACCTCGACAGCCGCTGCTGAATATCACATTGGAGTGAGCGATTACGGCACTGGCCATACCTCAGATTCTTACGGTACAGCAAGGTTGCGGCTAGAGGCGTTGGTGCGTCGTTCTAACATTCCACAGTGGGTAATTCTGCGCCCTGTTGCGTTAATGGAAAACTTCATCGCGCCGAAGGTGCGGGGAATGTTTCCATGGCTCAAAGACGGCCGCTTGGATTCGGTGCATGAGGACTATATGCCCGCCCAACTGGTATCTGTACAGGATGTAGCTAAATTTGCGGTTGCTATTATCGCGGATCCATCACGCTTCGATCACGAGACCATTGACCTCTGTGGCGACGAGTTGACTATGCCAGAGGCGGCGCTAATTTTCAGCACACTAACTGACAAGCACGTAACTCATGCCCACCTTTCCATCACCCAAGCAATCGCAGCAGGTTTACGACCAGGCGTTGCTCATAGCCAAGAATGGGCGAATCGCGTTGGCTATCATGCCCCGTCTGCCGCTGACACAAAGGCACGCTGGGGGGTGGAAATGACGTCGTTCGAGCAGTGGGCATTGGCGCATCAAAATCAGATAGAAGTGAACCAATAAGCCACAGTTGACCGTAGTACGCGCCATGCAAAGTTGATCTGGTGCTGGGTGTTACTTCGCGCTGTTGTCGAGGACAAGAACGTTAGGCAGGAATCGAACTAAATTGGTCGGGTGTTGACTAACGTTCAACTGAATATACCCAGTTAGTTGTGAGGCATGTGTACAACCTCATATAAACTTCCCTTCCCCTAATGCGTCCACAGTAAGGCGTACGGCATGTGGAGTTTTGCCGGTCCAGACTTGGAAAGCTCTGGCGAACGAGTTGGAGTCTTCAAAACCCAATAGAAAAGAAATTTCGGCGCTCGACATTTCTGTATTCCGCAGGTAGTGATGTGCAAGCGACTGCCGGAGTCCATCGAGCGTTTGCTGGAAACTCGTCCCTTCGTCCTGGAGTCGGCGCTGAAGCGTACGGACGCTCACGGCAAGTTTTCGGCTCACAGATTGCATCGACACATCCCCCGCTGGTATTGCCTCCAACAGGGTTCCACGAACCCGCTCTGCCATACTGGCAGTCTTGTCCAGATCCGCTAGTCTCTGGCGTAAAGAGGGTTCAAAAAACAACCACATCTTGTGATTTTCTGTCAGGAACGGCCGCTCCATATCTTCATTTGAAAATACCAACGTAGTGAGCGGAGCGTCGGTCACAGCGATACCAAAGTAATGCTGATAAGCCTGCGCATTGTGGTGTTCATCACCGATTGAGGGCAAGCTGACCCGCAGAGGCTGTACGGGACTCCGTGTAGCCAACCTTGCAAGTTGGACAAAAAATACCAGCTTGAATGCCAGAAATACTGCCGGTGGCGTCAGCGTATGGTCCATGAAATCAACAGTCACCGTTGTGTGAGCAACACTGCGATCGATCTTGATGATCATTGGCGCAATCAATTTGACGTATTTGGCGATGCGGTCGAGCGCCCCCGCCAAATTTGCGCTGCATAGCGCAGCAAATAGCTCGGGATCGAACCAGTCGGACGACATGACCTTCGCGATTTGGAGCGCAGTCGGCAGTCCAGGATTATTGGATTCTGCCTCTGCTTCGATAGCTATCCACAGCTTAAAGAAATTTACCGAGTCCAGGCGGACATTTTGGCGGGCGAACAGATCCCCCGGTAGCTGTGCGCGCCGCAAAACTGGCGACGATGCAATACCGGCGTCCTGCATCAAGAGACGCCAGCCTGGCCAGATTGCATAGTCAAGCGTCTTGGCTTGGCGAGTAGTTGAATTATTGATGGATACAGTGTTCACGAGCTGAGTGTATCTCGCCAAATATGCCATAGCAACAGCGGAACGCGCCAATTTAAGGCGTGCATTGATTGGCGTGTTCCGCGACGAATTGGCGTGTTGCGCTAGTGAGGCTGGCGTGAATTGCAGGCAAAGTGACGGTAATGGTGAGGGCACAGGAATGACTGCCCTACGAATACTGCTACTACCAGCCACTTAACCTAACCAGTACGAGATAACACAATGAAAAAAACAGTATTAATTACGGGCGCGTCTTCCGGCTTTGGCCTACTGCTGGCCAACAAACTTCACAACGAAGGTTACACTGTGATTGGCACCTCCCGTCAACCCGAAAAGTATGCGCGCAGCATGCCCTTTAAGCTGCTGGCCCTGGATCTCGACGACGAGCGCTCGATTGAGTCGTTCACTCAAGAACTCTTCACACATGTCCGCCACCTCGACGTCCTAATCAACAACGCCGGTTATATGGTGACGGGCATCGCTGAGGAAACGCCACTTGAAGTTGGCCGCCAACAGTTCGAGACTAATTTCTGGGGCACGGTGAAGCTCACAAACGCTTTATTGCCGCATTTCCGCAAGCAGAAAGGTGGTCAGATCGTCACGGTCAGTTCGATCGCAGGTCTCATGGGGCCTCCAAATCTGTCTTATTACTCCGCCTCAAAACACGCGCTGGAGGGTTACTTCAAATCGCTGCGTTTTGAACTACACGACTTTAACATCAAGGTGAGCATGGTAGAGCCAGTCTGGTTTAAAACCAATCTCGCAGAGAATTCCGTGGCATCCACTGGGGTCAATATTGCGGACTACGACACCTACCGCAAACAGGTACGCGCTGCAACCCAGAAAGGCATCGATGAGGCTGAATCGCCGGATGCGGTTGTCAACACCATCAGCAAGATCATCGACACGAAAGAGCCGAAGTTCAGCAACCCGGTGGGCAAGATGACTGGAATGATTCTGTTCTTGCAGAGCTATGCACCCAAAATGTTCGAAGGCGCGATTCTCAAAAGCGTCAAGACCGCTACGTAGATCGCGCTATTTGCGGGCATAAATCTCCAGGTCGCTCAGCCCCCCCGCCGAGATGATCAGTATCCAAACAAACTCAAGAACTTAACAGGAAGTGCTTATGAACCAGATCAAACTCATCGTAGCTGCGATTTTTTCCGGCGTCTTGTCTTTCAACGTGGCCTACGCTCAAGACACCAATGCTGCTACTAGCGCGGCATCGCCTCAGGCAAAAAGTACGATCCGCGTGGAACGGCTGTCCGCGTCGGTCGCAAAGGTACATTTTTACAATGCGCCCATCAATTTTATTGTGCCCGAAACCATCGCAGCGGTGAACGATGCCGTGAAGGCGCTAAGCAAGGACGATCAGATCAAAGTAGTGATTTTTGTCAGTGATATGAAGGGCTATTTTTTCAATCACTTCGACACCACTCAGTTTCCTGCCTTCCTCGGTCAGCGTGGCACCGATAATCGACCGCTATGGGTGGAGCTCATTACCAACCTGTCCAATGCACCATTTGTCACCATCGCTTCAATACGCGGACGGACGCAGGGCGGCGGTAACGAGCTGACGTTGGCTTTCGACTTGCGTTACGCCAGCAAGGAGAAAGCGATCTTCGATCAGCCTGAGGTCGGCATCGGTTTGTTCCCCGGTGGTGGTGGTACGGATATGCTGACTCGATTGGCCGGTCGTGATCGTGCCTTGGAAGCGTTCTTGAGCGGCGACGATTACAGCGCAGAGTTGGCGGAGAAGTACGGCTGGGTTACTCGTGCAATTCCTGATGCACAACTAGATGGCTTTGTGGAGCGAATGGCATATCGCCTCGCATCGTTCGACAAGACCGCCCTGGTGGCAACCAAGCAGCGTATTAACGAGACCGTGTTCCCCAACGAGACCGAGCGGATGACCTCGTACACTACTTTCACAAAATCCCTGGCCTGGCCTGGGCTTCAGCAACGACTGCCCGTGTTCGGCAAGATGTACCAGGAAGTCGGACTTGAAAAGGTCGAAGGCAATATGGGCTATTACGTTGGTGAAGGAAACAAGCAGTTGCAAGCAAATGGAAAGGCTAAAAAATGAAATACTACCTCTGCAAATTCGTGCCGCCGAGAGATAACTTTCTCGCTACTATGTCCGCCGACGAACTGACGTGGATGAAACAACACGGCGACTTTCTCAACGACCTGCTCGCTAAGAATGTGATCGTCGCTCACGGTCCGGTGATCGATGGCACCGGTGGCTACGGCGTCTCGCTCTACCAGATTGCCGATGATGAAGATATCGCTTCTCTCACCTCGCAAGACCCGATCGTGAAAAACGGTGTGGGTCACTATGAACACTATGTGATGCTGCATTTGGCGTCGCGTCATTAACCTAACTAAGGAGAGTCACTACCATGAAAATTGAAGGTGCGATCGCCCTCGTAACCGGCGCTAATCGCGGACTGGGTGCAGCATTTGTACGTGCGTTGCTGGCCGCTGGCGCAGCAAAAGTCTACGCCGCTGCACGCACCCCATCGGAAGTCACTGCACCGGGTGCAATTCCCGTGCTTCTAGATGTTATCCGCCCCGACCAGATTGATGCACTCGTCCGCGAACTGGGTGACGTTAATCTGCTGATCAACAACGCCGGGATCGGTGGGACTGGCCCGGTGCTGGACACCACGTCCATTGACGCGCTACGCCAGCAGTTTGAAGTTAATGCGGTAGGCCCGCTGCGTATGGCGCAGGCTTTCGCACCGACCCTGGCCACAAGCAGTCAAAGTGCAATCATTAATGTGATCTCGGCCCTCAGCTGGGCCACACTGCCGGGTGTGACGGGCACCTACAGCGCTTCCAAATCGGCAGCCTGGGCGCTAAGCAACGCGATGCGACAGGAATTGAAGGCACAGGGTACAGAAGTGCTTTCCCTGCACGTCGCTTTCATGGACACTGATATGGCACGTGGTGTTCCTGGAGACAAAGCTTCTCCCGACGATGTTGCACAGATGACGCTCGCCGCACTGGTTGCAGGCCAATCCGAAATCTTGGCCGATGACGTTACCCGCAGTGTACATGCCGGTCTGACGGCTACACCTCCACTCTATCTCGGCATGCTGGGTTAGTAGTACGAGGCAGCGGCATTGATGTTAGAAGGATGCCGCTGCATTTGGCATACGTTCACTTGAATGGTGCTACCTGGCATTGCTCTTTGTGCTAGCGTAACTGCACTAGCTAACGAAAAACGCTCGTTGACCCGGTATGATCAACAACGCCATCCTTGGCCCATAGCATTGAACTAAAATGGGGATGCCGTATGAGTTGCCGCGTGCTAATTGTGGACGATAATGAAGATGCGGCTGATATGCTTGCACTGCTTTTGCGGACTTTAGGATATATCACTGCGGTTGCATATAATGGAGTAGCGGCCTTAGCCGAATTAGACTCCTTCCAGCCGAACGTGATCTTATTGGACATGAACATGCCTGTCCTAAATGGCTATGACACTGCATTAGCGGTGAGGGCGCGACCGGATGGGAAATCATTCCATATCATCGCTTTAACAGCGTATGATGATCCCGCTGCCATAGAGAGAATGGTTAAGGCTGGCTGTGACGCAAGGATAACTAAGCCAGCGCCTACTGAAAAACTCCTGGCCTTGTTCCCGTGACTTCTCCACTACTCACTCTTCTTAAATATTACTCTCACAATTTGCCCATGCCATTCAGGATGGAGAATTCGCTGGCATTGGCTCATTAAGCGAAGTGGGTTCCCCTCTCATTTCTTGCTGCCGCTAGAACTGCCTCCCGATCTTCAAGTGCATGCATCGGTGCGACGGAAACGATTTTCCCATCAACTATTTTTTCTATCCAGCCGTTCTTAAAGATGAACCACGCCGCAATCGCAATCGAGTCGTCCTTCGCTAAAAGTGCGAGGATGTCTTTGATAACTAGCACAGGTTTCATCGTCTCATCGAACTGAAATCTTGGATAGAGTTTTCCGTCCTCACTAGGAATGCTAAAAATTCTTTGCTCGGTTTCCCACTGCACTATTGCTTCTTCCGCCCAAGGCTGACCGATGCGTTCAACCAGTGCATCATGCGTAAGCCATTCGCACATGTTCAGCATTTTCTTGATCGTACGCTCTCGCGCTGCGCGGTAGTCTTCATCGTTACACATAACTGAATTTAGTTTCGTTGATTGGGTTGGAAGATGACGCAAGCGACCGTATTCGTCAACGGAAGTTTGGTGCCGTCGTTAGAGCGATGTGTGCCACTGCTAGAGAAGGATGATGGCAAGACAGCATGAGGGTACGTGAGGGTCGGGTGTATAGTCGATGATGCTTAGTCTAAGCGGTATTGGGGCAGGTATTGAGCGATGAGGTCTGTGAGTAGGGCAGCTAGCACCGCATAGTGATGGCGATCTGATGTATCGAGGCCGTCGTGCTCCGACATCCATTTCCAATAAAGTGCAAAGGCGCGAGGATCCAGAGTGGTCATCTGGCTCATTGCCCCTTTTTTGTTAATCACGGTGGATTGAAAAATAGGGGCGCGGAGTAGCCAGCTTAAATTTTTGTCAGCGATGGCCCAAAAGTCGTTGTCATGTTCGCTTCGGGAGTGGCGATCGCTTGCTGAGCGTGTTTGTCGCAACAGCTTAACTTGGTAGCCATTAGAGTTCACCGCAGTATGGAACTCCGTTGAATTCCGCAATTTGAAGGACTTATCGATTTTCGTCAATATGCTTAGGAGACCAGACGGGAGAAGGTCGCGTGGTGCCGTTAGAGTGAGCTGGGTACAGTCATTCCATATAACGCCAGTCTGACGTGCAGGCGATGCGTACTCGATACGGACACCGGCACCGGTCTCGTAGCAGAACAGCGCATTGGGATCGACGACCACTATGTTGTCGCTGATTCCGGCTAGGTAGAAACCGTTGAGGACGTCAACAAGCATCGAATCCGCTCTGGCGATGTTCTGAGCGCGGTTAAGCCTAGCGTGGACTTGCATCTTCCGCCTGAGCGCTGCAAGACGTTCCAATACGATTGCCTTTCGGCGATGAAATTCCAGATGCACGGCCTCGGTCTTAGCAGATCTTGGACCGAGACTTGTCTGTGAACCACGGGTGGATACCTGGATCAGATACTCACGCTTATTTTGAACGCGCCAGGCTAAACTCCCGGTCAGCTTTAGAGCTTCTTGCTCAGCTGCGCGGGTCGCAGCCAGTGCATCTCGCGCATTGATGTACTGGCGGCGTGAGTCGCCATCGAGGGGCACAAATTCGTATGAGTTGGCCATACCGAATTTCCAAGGTAAGTGATTGATTTTATTTGATTTTCACAAAATTTCGCATTAGTTTAGATTTTTTTGTGAAAATCTTTAAAAATCATATACTTAATTGGATATTCCGACTCAAGTAACGTACGCATTTACCGCCGTGAACTAGTTCTACTCGTAAGCGGACTTGTGGCTCATGATAAAGGCCCAGCCAGCGGCGATTCCTGTAGTCTCACCGTAAGACATTGGATAGCCATCCAGGCTGACTAGCCAGCCCTCAGCCGCCCGCAAAAAAGTCAGGCGCTGCGCTTTGATTAACTGCTCGCACCACTCGACCATGTGAGCTTTTTCATGAGTATTCATCGCAGCGCTTTCCGTAAGATGACAGACTGTGTTTCTGGAATTTAGTACGGCTTATTCGGCAAGAACTTGCCGTCCAGGGTGATGACGGCGCGGGAGCCGCCTTCTGGATCATCGACCTTCTTGATGTCCAGTTTGAAGTTGATGGCACTAATGATGCCGTCGCCGAACTGCTCGTGAACTAGTGCCTTCAACGTGGTGCCATAGATTTGCACCATTTCGTAGAAGCGGTAAACGGTGGGGTCGGTTGGAACGCCGCCAGGGATGCTGCCGCGCAGAGGAATTGCTTGCAGCTGCTTTGCGTCTCCAGCGTCGAGGCCCAGCCGTTCAGCGACCAGTTCAGCCGCTTCCTTCGGCAAGGCGTGCTGTCCAAGCAGGGCTGCGGTGACATAGGCCACGCGCAGACCGGTGCCTTCCGCCAGTTGAGCGAAGCTCAGGTCCTTAATTGCCTTTGCGGCGATAGCGCGGGCAGTGAGTTCGATACGAGCGTCTTGAGTTACATTGCTTTGGATCATGATCGGTTTCCTTTCAGGGGGACGGGGGAGTTAAGCTGCTTGCTGCTGCGGGTATGATTCGACAGCCACAGCGTCAGGGTGCTTGGCCAGATTTACGAAAGTATTGCGCTTGCCGTCTAGCGCGTTGATTTCGCCGGTCTCGATGTCATACACCCAGCCGTGCAGGCTGACCTTGCCTTGTTCCAAGGCCAAAGCAACGGTCGGGTGGGTGCGGATGTTAGTCAATTGGGCCACCACATTGGCGTAGACCATTGAGCTGACCTTTGCTTCAGGCGTTTCATGCGTGTGCGCTTCGTTCACGACCTTTGCGGAGTCGGCATGACGCAGCCAGCTTGCCACTGCTGGCAAGTGGTCCAGGCATTTATGCTTGGCGATTGCCGTCATCGCACCGCAGTCGCTGTGTCCGCACACCACGATATCAGTCACATCGAGGACACCTACCGCGTATTCAACGCTGGCAGTCACGCCGCCTGGTTCCGAGCTGTACGACGGCACGATGTTGCCAGCGTTGCGGATCACGAATACGTCGCCTGGCTGCTGCTGCGTCATTAGTTCGGGGACGACCCGACTATCCGAGCAAGTGATGAACAGAGCGTTGGGATTTTGGCTGGTCGCCAGCTTTTTGAAGAGGTTCGACATTTCAGGGAAAACCTCTGCCTGGAACTTCATCGCGCCTTCGATAAACTGTTTCATTTAAGTCGCCTCACTGGTTTCGATGGAGTGATCTTCGGCTTTTTGGACTATTACGTCCAAGACCGGTTTCGGATAGACTCAATAGGATTTACCAATACCTGGCACGACAATCGAACCATCAAAATGCAACTTCGACATATCCGCTACCTACTTGCTGTCGCTGAACACGGCAACTTCACTCGTGCCGCCGAGGCTCTTCATGTTTCGCAGCCGACGCTGTCGCAACAAATCATCCAGCTTGAAGAATCACTCGGAGTAGCATTGCTTGATCGAAGTGGTCGTACAGTTAAAGTGACGGATGTAGGATGCGTGTACATTGAGCATGCACGAAAGGCACTCCTTGAACTGGCGTCAGGGCGACGAGCTATTTTGGATGTGCAAGACCTTGGGCGGGGCGAACTGCGGTTAGCGACGACGCCGACCTTCACCGCCTACTTGGTTGGCCCTCTGTTGGCTGCGTTTAATGCCAAGTATCCAGGTATCATAGTGCGGTTAAAGGAAATGTCCCTTGACACAATCGCTGCCGCCGTCGCAGCGGACGAAGTCGACTTGGGTATCGCATTCAGTATTTCGCGGTCAGCCGATGACATTGAGTGCGAGCCTCTGCTGGTAGAACGACTGAGCGTGGTGGTGGGCAGCAACCATCGCTTTGCTTCACGCAAGCGCAGTATCACGCCTCAAATGCTGGCCACAGAGAGGCTTGGTGTATTGAGTCCTGATTTTGCAACTCGCGACCACGTTGATGACTATTTGAGATTGCATGCGGTTGCTCCCGCCATCGCGATTGAAGCAAACACAATCAGCGCTTTAATCGAAGTGATCAAGCATAGTAGCTTGGTAACCATTCTTCCCGAAGCGATCGGAAGGCAGCATGCTGGCCTATGCAATATCTCGATATCGCCAGCACCAAAATCTCGAACGGCAGCATTGCTTCGCCGTCGAGATGCGTACCAGTCAGCTGCTGCAATGGCCTTTGCGAAATTGTGCAAAGAAACTTGTGAATGATTGTGTGTACTAGCTCAGACCAATTTTCAAGCTGTTGTTGAGCACCCGCTCCAAGTCATCCCGAAATTCTTCAGCGTTTGTGTACAGACCGGCATCTTGGAAGTGATGCTGACCGTCATAGCGAGGTCCTTTAATGATAGGTCCGCCTAAGCCACCAGATGCAAAACTTCTAATGAATATTTGGGAGTCCTTGCCTTCTACATGTTCGATGAGCTTGTTTCTGACGTCCCGAACTCCTTTACATTCGAACCCTGAAAGACCAAGAACTCCTGCCTTGGGGTTTTGCAGAATTTGGCGCGTACGAAAGGCAAAGTAGTAGAAGGTTTCTGTGAACAATTGCAGCTCGAAGGACGCCTTCGACATTTCCTGCTTTTCGTCCTCAGTAATATCTATGTTAATGGCGGCCATTGAAGGTTCTCGACATTGTTCGACCGCAGCCTTCTGCTCAGCTTCATAGGACTCCATGAATTTTCGGCGTGGTAAACCTACCAAGTGTTCCAGCTCTCGCGCTCGTTCTACGATGTAGTCCAACTGCTGCAAGCGTTCGCGAACCTCCATTGCGAGATCACGGTTAAAGCCGGGCTGCTCGGCATCCATTTTGCGGTAATACTCATCAAATAATGCAATTGTTCCTTTAAACATTGCGGATCACCATCTTTCATTATTGGGGCTTTAGTGAGCCAGGAAAGCATGTACCGTCCCTAGTCCACTGCTTTCCCTTGGAGGCTTGGTTCTTCTAACAGTTTCTAATAGATGAAGTTAGAGCTAGTGCAATATGGAAGGTGCGAGCGCGCCATCGGTTTTTCCTGCAACGGGTGATTCGATCATTTACTTCCATCCTTAATCTCCTGAACCACAGAGCAAATCCTTACTGCGTGGGCAATTTTACCTCCGTCGATTTCTAATTGGCATTTTCCCAGCTGACTGGCGCTAAATCGCCCTTTGTGTAGAGCTATTGCGTCGGCGAGCTGCTGAGCATCAATGTCGCATCGCTCACACTCCATCAAAAGTATCAAGGCCATCCTGTTCTGATGGCATAGATACCGTTCGTCCCGAAAAAAAGCTTGCAAAAGGAAATTAAGCGGCCTATAGTCTCTGTACTGATCGGTACATTGTGTTCCGATCAGTACAAAAAAGGAGAAATAACATGTCTATCCGTCCACCACTGCCACCTTTTACCCGTGAAACCGCAATCGAAAAAGTCCGCCTGGCCGAGAACGGCTGGAACACCCGTGACCCCGAAAAAGTCGCACTCGCTTATACCGAAAATAGCTGGTGGCGCAATCGTGCCGAGTTCGTTCAAGGCCGCGAAGCCCTCACCGCGCTGCTGAAGCGCAAGTGGACCCGTGAGTTGGACTACCGGCTGATTAAAGAGCTGTGGGCCTTTGACGGTGCGCGCATCGCCGTGCGCTTCGCTTACGAATATCATGACGACTCCGGCCAGTGGTATCGTGCGTACGGCAATGAAAACTGGGAATTCGACGAGAACGGCCTGATGCATCATCGCCACGCTTGCATCAACGAGCATCCGATCAAGCCTGAAGAGCGCAAGTTCCTGTGGGACAATAGCGGCCCACGCCCAGCCGATTATCCTGAGCTGAGCAGTTTCGGTTTTTAAGGAAAATGAATGGCTAGAGTAATTGCTGAACGGGAGGATGTGATCCCGATGCTAGGAGAAATATTCCGAACCTATGGTTTCGAGGGGGCGAGCTTGGCTCGCATCAGCGAAGGCACCAAATTAGGCAAGGGCAGCATCTATCACTTCTTCCCAGGCGGCAAAGAGGAAATGGCTGAGGCCGTGCTGGCCCAGGTAGATGAGTGGTTCAAACACCATGTTTTTGAACCGCTGGTTGAGCGTGCGGATGCCGTAGAAGGTATCAGAGCAATGTTCGACGACGTGGGCCGCTACTTCCTCTCGGGTCGTCGCGTCTGCTTGGTCGGCGTCTTCGCGCTTGGTAGCGAGCGTGACCGCTTTGCAGATCGCGTCCGTGATTACTTTGCGGCCTGGATTGAGGCACTTGCAGCCGCCTTGGTGCGGACTGGGCGCGGAGAGCAAGAAGCCAATGCACTTGCTAAGGAAGTTGTAGGTGGTATTCAAGGTGCCTTGGTTTTAGCCAGGGCGTTAGACCAAACAGAAGTTTTTACTGATACGTTGAGTAGCCTTCGAGATCGCCTGTTGGCTGTTTAGTCCAGCAGCAAATGCGTGACAGCAAACTAAGCATCAGCTGCCATTTTCTTTCGCTGACTACTCGATCTTTGAAAGGACTGAGATGACCAATAAGCCCAATACGCCGCCGCCGGACAAAAAGCCCGCCAACGCCGAACCTCCGCTCAAAGGCCAAGACCACGACGACATCGCACTCGACGAAGCGCTGAGAGAGAGCTTCCCGTCAAGCGATCCAATCGCCATCAGCATCGAACCGCTCGCCGATAAACCACATTAGTGTAGTGCCTCATCCCCTAGTAACACTCAAGCGCCTTTCGCAGTATAGCGAGAGAGTTCTTCCAAGCGGCCAAATCTCCATTTGCCTCCACTAGCTGTTGGAGGCTTTGATCGTTTGCCTTGACGATATCCGGGAATGATTGCAACTCGTCTGCGCTTATGGATGTTGAGAAGATCGTATACGAGTCCTTCTGCCTGTTCACTTGTGGTGCCTCGTCAGATCGGCCCGCAAGCTCGCGTTCTTCAGTCAAGTGGTTGGTCCTCTCTCAGTGTCTTTAATGAGATCAATCAATCCTCGGATTGCTCAAGTAGTCGTAGACGTTGATAGATGGCGATCTTCTGACCGTTAAGGGGCGCACGGCTGGCATCCTCGTGCCAATCCAACATTACGACCTCTGACACGGTCACCCCCTTACTCCATAGCAGGTCAGCTAGACAGACGGCGTCCTTATGCGACAGGCGCACATTGCCTGGAAGCTCGGCAACCAGTTCGTCATCATTAAGAAAAATTTTCGCATTCACAGGAAAATCCATTGAGCTTGGTGCCAAATAATACGTGGAAGTCATGGTCGGCTGGCCGTGATGGACAAGGAGCAGGTGTTGGTTACATCCAGCTTAGCGCATGCAGCTGGTCTGCGAATCGGTAGCCAATCTTCACACACCTCGATCGCAAGGGCGTAGCGTTCTCTCTGAACATCCATAGGCGCGTCAAATGAGCCTAAAGTCAGCTGCCGAACCCTCTTGATGACCTCTTGGATCGTCATTTCGTAGATCTGCGTGGGATCGCTCGGATCGGTCACTACGGGACGGCTGACCATCAAATGCTGGCGTTGGCAAATCTCCCAGCGCCCTTCATCATCTTCACGCCATATGCAATAAACGCCGTTTCTAACGCCTTCCCAGCAATGGTCTTCCCCTAATTCTGGCGTCGATACAAACATGACTTTCCCGCCAGAGTAAGTTTGGACTAAGTCCGCCCAGGCCAGCTTCGCTTCGTCCATTACGCAATCATCAGTGTCGATAAGAAAGTGTGCATTGAACTCATAGCCAGCGCAAGGCGAACTCATGGGAATGCTATTAGGAGTTGTTCAGGCGGAACACCCCACATTTTTCGCCCATTCGGTACGTACAGTTCGACCCATTGGAGCATTCATACTCGTGCTGGGTAAAAACTTGGTCGCTACCGATACCTGCGTCGATTCGGAACGTTTGACGGGTGACCGTGATGCGCTTCTGTGCCGTTGCGCAATGATGGTTCGAGGTCTTGAACTGATTCATACATGCTCCTTGATAAAACAAGAAGCATGGCGTCACGACTACGCCGTTAGCAAATGCTGTCGTCTGTATGACGCTGAGACTTCGTCATTGTATAGTTAATAATGTTTTGGCGACATTGTAAGGCTGGCCAAGTCTGACCCGTCGATACCCGAAGTCATTTTTCCAATGCTGGTGGCCGCAGGGCAGCTGGCCTCGAAATTCGCTATGAGATCTCCTATGCTGATCTCGCGGCCTGCTTCGATTACCTCGGCTTGGTCTCCCGCGAAAACGCTTAGCATTCGTTTTATGTTGCCGCAAAATTCATGCTACATTGCCACATGGCAACCCCCCTCCTGTGCTTACTTCAATAGGACTACGATGGACGCAAGCTCACCGGTCGTGATAACGACAGAGAAATTTACATTTGGAACTGCTGCTAAGGACTTGGTAGCGTTGAAAAATCAGTTGGATGGGTTGGATCGCAATCCATTGGGGGCAGTTCTGGCTCGCCACCTGTTCCCTGACTTCATGGGGAACTCCACAATTGCACCGTTCACCTTTGCGGATTTTGTGCTTCCATTTTTTAACTCTCAGCGTGCTTCTTTTGAGAGTAAAAAGGGCTACAAAGCATTGGTAGCAACTTCAATGGTGGTCGGTGAAAGTTGGAGGTGGCGACCAAGCAGCTTGGATGAAGATGAAAAAGAGCATGTCATAAAAAAGGCATTTGAAGACTTTGAAAAGTCAGATGCTTCACGCGCACAAGGCGAGTGTGCGAGTTACTCCTACATAAAACCATTAGGAATTGTGTTAGCCCACGAGGGGAAAAATAGGGTTGCACTATTCAGGGAAAAAGATCTTCCTTATATCCCTGCAATTGTTCATGATGAAGGCTATCCTGAGGCTGAGCGCATAAAGATCTTTGAGATTGGTAGTGAATGTTTTGCAGTTTTAGATGACTCGTTGGTCGAGAAAGTAAACGGTGCATATTTAGCTAAGCCGCTTCTGGCCAAATACGGAATAAAGTTTGAAAATAAATGGCCTAACAACTATCCAAAGTTAGAGCGGGTTAGAAAAGCATTTGCTGAAGATAGAGTGATTAAACCTTATGGCACGCCTGTGGTTGATTTTTCTCCTCTGCGATTAGATGAGGAGGTTGAAAACACATATGTTGATGTCTCCATTCTTGATATAAATGGAATTATTCTTCCGAGCTGGAAATTGTGGGCAGGAGGTTGCTGTTTATGGTTTGCACTACTAGCTAGCGCTAAATTTGCAGTTGTATTCCCAATTTTGGAGTACGTACTTACCTTTTCACTTGGCGCACTTAGCGTTGCACTTTTCGTTCCAATTATGCCTATACTGAAATGTAAGGTGAAGTTGCTGAAGGAGCGGCCATATTGGCATCACCGATTTGAAGTTCGAAGACAGATTGAGAGCAAGAAAGACGGGCAGGACCACTCGTAGTCCAACCCACTAAGAGTTTAGTGTTCCCTTGCTGCGAAACGAAGAGGATTAAAGTAGATTGAACGTAAAGTCGTTACCTGTACAATAGCTCTTTCCACATCCATAGGACTAGAAATGACCTCTTACGCAGATTTGAAAGCCCAGATCGCCGCCCTCGAAAAACAGGCAGCGCAAGTACGCGATACCGAAATTGCGGCTGCGAAGCAGCAGATCCGTGAAATCATGCAGACGTATGGTTTGACGGTCGCTGATCTGGGTAGCACCGCAAAGGTAGCGCAGGTTCGTAAGCCTGTTCCTGCGAAATATCGTGATACGGCAACCGGGGAAGAGTGGACTGGGCGTGGCCGTGCTCCCAAGTGGCTCGATGGCAAAAATAAAGACGATTATCTGATTAAATAACTGTACTTTTCGTAAACTTCAAATGGCGCGGAAGAAAAGAAAATTCAACCAGCGATTTCATCGGACGCCCCCGAGGTTACGGACTGCTGCTCAGGCATTCGACATGATCGAGCTGTCCGAGTCGGCGATGCGGAAGCTTGCGCTTGGAGAAGATTTGACTGATGCCGAGGTTACAGCATTATTTGAGTCGGACTACGTGAAGGAAGGCAGTCCTTATCCTGAGTTTCTCAGTGCTGGTACACCTTTGTACGAAGCTCCTGGCAGCTTGAGTTTAATTCAGTTGGTTGATGTTGAACGCGAGATGTTCGCATACCTTGCGCGCCATCCAGAGCAAATGCGGCTGATCACACCGCGTCGGTTTGAAGAACTAGTCGCCGCCATTTTCAGAAATAACGGTTTTGAAGTAACTTTGACGCCTGAAACTCGTGATGGCGGCATTGATATTTTCGCCGTGCAGAAAAATGTCTTTGGCGGCGACCTGCTGCATCTGATCGAATGTAAGCGATATGCAGCAAACAATAAGGTTGGGATTGGCGTGGTCCAGAGGATGGCCGGTGTTGTAGATCAACACCGGGCCAATCGGGGGATTATCGTAACAACCTCAAGTTTCACAGACGCTGCGGAAGATGTTCGACGCACAATGCCACATAAATTAGCGTTTGGTCCCTATATTGACCTAAGCCAATGGGTGGTCGAAATACACCAACGCAATCAGGCCAAGAAATCGAACACCTGATCGATCGGTGTTCGATATTCTTTAAGGTTTCAGAACCCTGTTATCAGGTTCCTGGCACTTCAATTTGGATTTGAGTTACCGTTGCCGTCGCCGTCGTTGAAATCACAGTAGTTGTAGGCGAGGTTGTTGTCGAAGTGCGTGCTGTCGGCGCAGGGAATGGATATTTCTGAGCAGCCAATGTTTGGAGCCGTTGTTCAGTCGCAGCGGTTATTCTAGGCATATAACCATTTGCACCCGCAAAACGACAGAAATAGGGCTCAATCATTTTGTACCCACGGTCATCACCCGATTGGAAATACCTGAATGTCCAATAAGCGATAAGATCTGCCAGCTGAATCAAACGCGACGCTTTTGAATCTAAAAATAGCGGAACCTCAGCAAAGTTCCGTACTTTTCCATTAGCATTTCCCTGATGTTTGAATACCTGAGAAAGAGCTTGAAGTTTTTGCTCGTAATTGCTTTTATCAAAAATAACTAACCCGCGCTGAGGATCGTTTTTTCTTCGATAAAGGCTCTGAAGGTATTGATCGAAGCAAGAGGCGATATCCTCAAAACTTTGCTGAAGGATCGCCTCGGGTGCGAAAAGGCTTTTTTCAATTACTGAAACATAAACTCTCAATTGCAGTTGGCGATCAGAGAGCAAATCCAGGATGTCAACCACTGCTTGGACTCGATCAGCGGGAGCAACTCCTTCCCACTCGTCCTTGCCAGACCTCATCGGAGCGCCGTGAAACTCTATCGCACTCGGATTGCTCTTGCTGAACCGCTCTGCAACAGGAGTAATCTGCGACTCCAGCCAATGAGTTTGTCGTTCGAAAACGCTAAAGCCAGCGAGCACAAAAAACTGAGAGTTGGGATCATGTGAATGCCCTGACTCATCTAAGTAAAGTAGATGCATGGAGACCCTAAACGAAAAACGGACCGCATTGCGGTCCGTTGGAATTTGGTAAGCCGAGTGGAACAATCGCCCAACGTACCGAAGCATCAGCACTCTCGACTAGAAGCCCATTTTATACGTACATCGCATAATTTGCAACCGCACTCGACAAATTGTCGATTTCTGAGGGATGCGAAGCCTCAAAACGTCGCATCCGAACAGATTTGCGTGTCATATCGTAACGTAAACCGTTGTTGTTATGCAATATGTTGAGTAAGTTGTACAGCCGAATGTACACTAAGAGTTTCCAATCGGAACTATTCTGGGAGCCTTAATGAAAAATCCGCTGTACATTCGCACAGACGCGCAGTCCACAAGCTCGTTTCTAGACACCACCCTCGCGTATGCAAAACTCTCCAACGTAAGTCAGATTCGCTTGATCGTTACAAAGCGCTACGTCGAAGGCAACATCCTTCCGGTTGAGGATTTTTCGCTCGTTCACAACACCCCACTGATGCTAGTGCTGATCGAGATCGCGTTACCAGGCATCGCAACACCCCTTCAAATCGTACATGACTATCCGGGACTCAACGTACAGCGGGATAGTCGCGAATCAGAGGTCCGCGACCTACTTACCGGTCTACTGAAAATTGATTCAGGCAAGGTCGTGTACGGAACCCAGCCCGTAGAACCAACCGCGCACCTCGACGTGGAGTCCGCTGCAAAGGTCTTACGGAGCAGTGACTACGTCCAGCTCACCAGCACGAACGAGCATGACTTATTGCGTCGCATGAAGGGTTAATGATGACCGGAGCATCATTCGACTCTACATGGGAGAATGGCGCTCCTGTCAGTCCAACACTCCAGGTGCTTGAAGTCCGAAATCGGAAAAATCCAGAACGACCGTCGATGGGCTTCTTTTTGGTCGAACGGATAGAGCAAACACGCGCCTGTGATCGCTATGCGACCGCCGACAACACAATCAACATCATTTATCGAGAAATCTCCGACGACGGATATCCACGTGACCCTGCCAGGGGCGAGTTCAGTGGCAGTTATCATGCTCATGTGAATACGGTGTCCATTACCGCTGGATCGTTGACTGGCGGCATGGTTGTTATCAATCCTCCGTCTCTCCAGGGACATGGGTTAGGGACCTACCTGATGAATGAGGTCGTCAGGTGGGCCAAGCGCTGGCCGGATGCCACGGTGCACACCATCAATCTACTGGAAGGGCAAGCACGCGAGGAGAACCGAGAGCGTAGAAATCGATTCTATGAGCAGTTCGGATTGAAGTTTGAATACGCTTCCGCTGAGCGCAAGTCTGGGATCTCGCTTCCCATTCCGGCGAAGGATCTGGTTCTCACCGATCGCTGGAAGCAAAACATTTCAGAGCACAATCTGATGGAGTTTTTAGCTAGTACCTTGTATCGCAAAAGAATGGCGGAAGACGAGTTAGTTCATCGAACCCGAGCAGTGAAAGAGCTGTTTGCTGAGCAAAGGCGGAGGGAGGCAAGGCCATTACGTTGGGCAATGATGCAGCATATGCACAATATATTGTGGGGGGCTGCAACGATCGTTGTCGCCACCCTCGTCTGGAGCAAGTATTTTAAGTAAGCTACAGGCGAGTGCATTCGCCTCTTCGACCATACAAATACCTAGAAATTCAATGAAAATTCTTAGCCTTTTGTTCGCGGCACTTTCCGTCCTCACCGGGCTCTGTTCTGCATATTATTGGTGGCGATCTAGCAGAATAGTTCCAACCTTGGAAACAGAGATGGAGCCGGTACTTCCTGATCTTAAGCAGTTGGCGTGGACTGCTGCGGTGTTGCGTGCGGTCCAGGAGTCAGGGGAGTTGAATAAGAAAGCGTCGGTCTACACAGCATTCTCCGTGTCGCTCAGTGGGCTTTCAGCTCTTTCTGGCAGCATGAGCTAATCGAAACCATCTCGCCCGTTGCCGCGTAAGAGTCAGTCGGGATTTTAGACCCGCCTATAGATCAGCGCTTAAGTGCCGAAAGTCATCGAAGTGTGACAATCGGATAGTATTTGTCGAACGGCAATACGTAGAATGCCTATACCTGTCGTGAACTACAGTCGCTGCAAGCGGCCATCAGTTCATAGACATTTGAAAATAGCATTGAGAACCTAAGATATGTTGCCTCCAGAGAAGGATCTCTCCGAGCCTCACTCACCAGAAGAAATGTTGACCGCTTTAGCGGTTGCAACGGGTTCCCCCATCAGTCCACTAATGCGGTTAAACACACTGGATGAGGATGCGTGGGAAGACTTTACAGTTGAATTTGTTTCTGGGATAAAAAATAAATACACAAAAGTTACCCGATGCGGTGGCGGTGGCGATATGGGGCGTGACGTAATTGCATATACAGCCACCGGATGGGTAAATTATCAATGCAAATATTACGGAACTAAGCTCAGCATAGCTGACGTCGTGCTCGAAATAGGAAAACTCGTCTACTATAGCTATATCGGCGAATATACCTTACCTTCCGAATATTATTTCGTATCCCCGAAGGGGAGTAGTACGAATTTAATCAAAGCAATTAACGATAAGACAGGAAATTCACTTAAGAAGGAAGTTCTAGATCGATGGGAAAAAACCATCAAAGCCGGAATTACTTCAAAGGTTGATGTGGAACTGACGTCGGAATTGAAAAAATATATCGACGAAAAAGTTGATTTTAGGATTTTTGATGACATTCCACCAATAAGAATAATAGAGCTTCACCGTGCTACTCCTTACCATGATATACGGTTTGGTCTTTACTCTAGAAAGCGACCGATGCCGCAGGCCGCCCCGGCGGACGTAGATTGGTCTGTTGAACAAATATACGTTCAAGCCTTGTTGGACGCGTTTAGTGATTTCACAAAAACTACCGTAAGCATGGCTACATTGCCCTCACGCGTCAAACTTCAGAATGAATTAATCAATGCTCGCAACAATTATTTTTGCGCAGCGTCTTTGGATCTGTTTTCAAGAGATTGGCTTCCTGCCTCGGCATTCCAAGAATTAAAAGCCGAATGCTATGAAGCCATCTCAGCAACAGTGAACTTACCTCATCCTGAAGGCTATACGCGTTACCTCAAGGTCTCTGAGATGGCCGTGCATACGTCTTACGAATCACATCCTTTAAAGTTTTATATGAAGGTTCAGGACAAAAAAGGACTGACGCATCACATCGTAAATGACAAGAAATTTAGGTGGAAGAGCGATGACTAATACATCTACAACGTCCTCGTTTTTCAATAATCGTATTGAGTTGGCGACGCGCTCCAGTTTTATCTTGGCATGTCTGGCTGACCGGGTATTGGACATCGATCGCCTAGTCTTTTTTGACTATGTGTTGCTTTACGCCAAAGAATTTGGTGGACCGATTAATGTCCACACAGATTTGCCGAACAAGATTGCTGAACTAATCTATCGCCGGGAGTCGCTGCCAGCTGCTTTGAAGTTGTTTCTGAGTCGCGGCATAATTTCTTCGGAGATAAATTCAACGGGAATTTATTTCAAAGCCAATGAGGAAACTGCCCAGTACATTGGCTGTTTGAAATCTGAATACTATAAGGATATTTGGACTAATTTGCTATGGCTTGAATCAAATTATGAAAGTTTGGACAACAAGCGTATAGGTTATGTACATGGATTCTCAGAGCGAAAATGATAATAAAATCGATTGAAGTTTGCGGTGAAAATGTAAGGTCAGCATTTCTCTATTTCTCCAGCGGCCTTAACGTTGTGGCTGGCCCATCAAATACAGGGAAATCATATGTTATTGAATGCATAAAATTTGCATTTGGCTCGACTTCTATTCCTAAGTCAATCAAGGAGTCAAGGGGTTACAACACCGTAATTTTGACTATTGAAGAGAATGAAAAGACTTTTGAGATTCGAAGAAAATTTGAGGCGAATGCTGCAACTGTGGTGACAGAGTTCGGCGAAAAACCCGTTGTGCTAAAAGGTAGTCATAAGGCGAATTTCAAAAATTTATCAAATTATTTTTTGAAGAAAATAGGCTTAAATAACAAATTGCTGCTAAAAAGCAAAGAAAATCACACTACTCAAGCATTGACGTTGCGAACACTAGAGTCGGTATTTTTAGTAGATGAGAAACGTATTGTCGCTGATTACTCACCTCTCGGAACTGGCCAGCGCACCGAAAGGACACTTGAAAAATCCCTGTTGAAGACGCTTCTAACAGGCATTGATGATAGTCGTGCGAAAGAAAATTACAAAGAGGAAGAGAGCGGCGAGGCAGTTAAAAAAAGAATTAGAAATCTTGAAGAACTAATGCTGAAGATTTTTCCAGATGTTCCGCTGACGGCTGGTTCGGATGACGAAATTAAAGACCAAATCATCAGGCTAAATAAATCAATCGTCGACATTGATGGGGCAATTCAGCAATTGATCTCTTCAAAATCTGAAATGCTTATGGAGCGCAAGAGCTACATAGACCAAGCTTTGCTCAAGGAAACAGAGGTCAACGAAGCAAAAGTTCTTGCTCAGCGGTTTGGCTTGCTCATGGAGAAATATAAGTCGGATTTATCGAGAGTTGGTGGTGTTTCAGAAGCGGCTCACCTCTTGGAAAATTATAGTGAAGTAACCTGTCCTACCTGTGGCGCAGACTTTTTAGAAACCGACGTCGACGCTGATATAGAACTTGTATTGCAGAGCGCTCACGCGGAGGCTCACAAAATCGAAGTTCAAATGGATGACCTAAGAGACACGATTGATCACCTTGATTCAAATATATCGCGGGTTGGCGATGAGCTGAATGAGATTAGGTCGCTGATCAGCGAGATAGATGGGAATATTAATGTCGATATCTTCGAAAAGTTAAATGAACTAGTAGCTGAGAAAAATAATTTCTTCAATAAGAAGGCCGAATTGACTGGAGCACTTGCCAGGCTTGAAGGACGCAACTCTGCTCAGGTTGAACTCGACAAGCTTCGAAGCTTCACAGCACCCGAAAAACTTTCTTATGTATTTGACGATTTTTCCAGTCAGACTGAGTTATTTATCGCGAACGTCGAGGAAATTCTGAAATGTTGGGGATTCCCCGATTATCATCCCTCTCGTTTTGTCGATGAGTCGCGTGATCTAGAAATAGGTGGAACACCAAGAAAGGACTTTGGAAAAGGATACCGAGCCGTAGCATGTTCTGCTTTTGTTATTGGCTTAATGAAGACATTGATGGAGTCAAAACGTCATCCAGGCTTTGTTATCCTGGATTCTCCATTGACAACATACAAGAAGGCGGATATTGACCAAGGGGAAGAGGACGAATCTATCGAAAGCGATATGGTGTATTCAGTTTATCGGGATTTATGCGATTCTTATAATGATAATCAGATCATAGTTTTTGATAATCAAGAGCCTGAATCAGACTTAATACCTATGATGCACTATCAACATTTTACAAAAAACAAAAATATTGGACGTTATGGTTTTTTTGCTATATCCGATTAGTTCTTGATGAAACTAGGTTGATTGAATTGTTTAAATAGATATTGCGACCATTAAGTATGCGCTGGCTGTTGAGGAGGATAATTTGGAGCTGACGTTTGATGCAGTAAGAAGTACAAAGCTTTACAGTAATTTGTGTGCAATTTCATCGGAGACTGGATTTCACATTGCTCACAATATAAAGCATCCTGCGGACATCTTGCGGTTGCAATTTGATAAGCTCAACGCTGCTTTGAATGAATTTTTGAAATCTATCGAAAAGAATCCTTTCGATAAGTCAAAAGATGCTGCGATTTGCAGTTACATTCTTTCTCTGGATACGTTTTACGACAATCTTTTGTTAATAATAAAGGCGATCTCCCCTGTTGCAGAGAACGATAATAGTGATGTAAATATATGGCTTAAATCTAATAAATCGGTGATTTATGGCGAGTTCTTAGACTCTACCTCTAAAGCACATGCATTTGTAAGAAAGTTGTCCAATAAGGTTAAGCATGATGCCGTGGACGTAAATTATATACAGCTCTCCGATCATCAGGGTGTTGCTGTTGAAGGTTTTTATCTATCAAATGCTGTCGGTGAACGTGATTTAACAGGACCAGATCCCGCTGTACATAAGTCATATAAAGGGTCGAGCACAGCGATATCATATAATTTTTTTACGTTGTATTCCTTTGGGTTTGTTGCTCTAACTTTATTTCATCTTAATAGATTAATTTTTTCGAAACAGAAAGCTCATAGCGTTGCTGCTCCTAATCTTCATTCGTACTTTGTGCGTGGCGCAAACGTTCATCATAGATTTTTCCCGAATGAATATGGTGAGGAATTTGGCATGATATCTGATAAGAAGAATGTGCTGTCTATCAAGTATCCGTTCAAAATTAAGGCCGATAAAGCGTATGACGCCATCAACGGAATTCGTCCTACGTTTAAAGCCAATCAGCGCACAAATTCGGCTCACGTAGAGTGGCCTTATTTTAAGCTCCTCGGAAGGATCACCGGCTGAAGCAGTCGGGGTTGTGCACTGGAAGCGACCCCTTGGATCCTCAACATACGACTGCAAAGAGCGAAGACGTTCAGCGGTAAGGCTGGGCTTCGAAAAGTGTAAACAACTGGGCACAAATCAGAGGTTTGTTGACGATTTTATGAATGGATTGGCTGGATGCGGCCTAATCAAACACATCCAAGACTGTTTACACTTTTCACTGCGCATAACCTTTTTAAAGCGTCCCCGCTGCAAAGCTTTACACCAAACCCCATAACTCCCGGTAGTTATGGGGTTTTTTGTTGTGCGCCCAGCATGACGGAGTGCGGCCCTGGAGTTGAGGCATCTATCGACGTGCTATGACATGGCGCTTCAAGGCTATCGGTCCATTTGCTTCCGCTGCCGGAGCGAATTGAGTGCTCCCCAAATACCTCGTTGCGGATTGATAAATCTTGCACCTCGGTTCGTGTCTTCAACGACACACAAGACAGCCTATTACCGAAAAATAGTGCTCAGCAGAACGAAATATTCCCAGCATTTCCAAGCGCCGTTTTATGCTGAACCCACTTCCATGGCGGCCAGCACGCCGGAAGGGACACTCCTACCGCCACGTCGATGGCGTGGCGATTGCAGCCCTCGCAACCATCACTTTGACAGGTGAGATACGATATGAACAAAGCGACCGCATCCGCAGCGTGCTTCTCCCTCATGGCCTTCAGCGCCGGCTACGCCGCCGCGCAGTCCTCCGTCGCCGTCTACGGCAACATCGATGTCGGCGTCAGCAAACGCAGCGACACCACACTCGCCGTCGGGCGGCGCGACAACAACCGGCTGGGCTTCAAGGGCGTCGAGGACCTGGGCGGCGACCTGAAGGCCTTGTTCCAGCTGGAGATACGCTACGACCCGGACATCGGCACGATCGAGGGCAAGACGCGGCCGCTGTTCCAGGGCCAGAGCCGGGTCGGCCTGCAGGGGGCCTTCGGCACCGTGCGCTTCGGCCGCGGCCTGACCGCGTTGCAGGACTCGTCCAGCGCGTTCGAGCCGTGGCGCGGGGTGCCCAGCACGGCGGGCTTCCAGACCGACCTGACGGTGGCGGGCTACAACAGCCAGCCGCTCGACCCGGCCGGCTCGTCGGCCAACCGGTGGTCCAACGCGGTGTTCTACAACACGCCCGAGCAGGGCGGCTTCCAGCTCAACGTGACGGTCGCGAGCAAGGAGGCCAACGGCAATCCGGCCATCGTCGGCCGCGGCAGCCTGGCGAACCCGCAGTATCCGGCCAACGCGGCGCTTGAATCGAATCCGTATTCCGTGTCCGGCACGTACAACGGCGCCATGGTCGGCGGCATGCTGGCGTACGAGCGCAACGCGGCCGAGACCACCTTGTGGTCGGTGGCCGGCTCGCTCAAGCCGCATCCCGACGTCAAGCTGCTGGCCTCGTACCAGAAGCAGGATCAAAGCCACACCATGGCAAGCAATGCCAACACCAAGGCCTGGGTGACCGGCCTGAACTGGAATGTCGGCGTGGGCACCATCCTCGCCGGCTATGGGCAGAAGTCGCCCGACGGCGTCGCCAAGACCAGGCAGACCAGCGTCGGCTACGAATACAATCTGTCGACCCGCACCTACCTGTACGCGGATGCGTCGCGCCGCGCCAGCGCGGCGTCGGTCAATTTCTACGGCGTCGGCATCTTCCACAAATTCTGATCGGGCCCCATCATGAGACACCATACCTTCCGCCGCCTGTCTGCCTGCCTGGCCATGCTGGCGCCGGCGCTGGCCATGGCCGACGACAAGATCACCCTGAGTTTCAACGAGCGCCCGCCCTACCTGGTGGCCGGCGCCGACGGCTCGGCAAGCGGCCTGACCGGCACGCCCGCGGCCGAGGCCTTCCACGCGGCCGGCATCGAGGTCGCGTGGAGCAAGGTGCCGCCCAACCGGCAACTGGTGGTGATCAAGGAGGGCGGCCCCAATTGCGCGATCGGCTGGTACAAGACGGCCGAGCGCGAGCAGTTCGCCAAATTCACCAAGCCGATTTATCGCGACAAGCCGACGGTGATCATCGCCCATCCCAAGTTCGCGGCGGCCGAGCATGCCAAGCTGGGCGAGATCCTGGCGACCAAGGGCGTGCGCGTGCTGGTCAAGGAGAATTTCAGCTACGGCCCCTACATCGATGCCGCGCTGGACAAGGTGAAGGCCGCGCAAACCAAGTCGAACGGCACGTCGACCCAGATGCTGCAACTGGTGAACGCCAATTCGGTCGACTTCATGTTCGCGTCCGAGGAGGAGGCCAGCTATCTGGTGGAGCAGTCCGGCATCGGGGCGGGCAACTTCAAGCAAATCAGGATGCCGGACGTGCCCGCCGGCGACGAGCGCTACATCATGTGCAGCAAGGACGTGTCCGATGACGTCATCGGCAAGCTGAACAAGGCGATCGGCGCGAAGAAGAGCAAAAAATAGCGGCGCCATGTTGCGCGTCCTGTTCCTGTGGCTGTTGCTGGCGCCGGCGTGCCGGCGCGCTGGATGCGCATGCCCAGCAACCGCCAGCTGGCGCTGCTGCAGAAAGGCGGCCAGCGCTGCGCGGTCGGCTGGTTCAGGAACGCCGAGCGCGAACGCTACGCCAAGTTCACGCTGCCAATCTACCGCGACCTGCCGCTGGTGGCGGTGGTGCGCGACGACTTCGCCCTGCGCGACGCCTCGACGCTGCGGCAACTGCTCGCGATGCCGGGCGTGGTGGTGCTGGTGAAGGAAAAGTATTCGTATGGCGGCTATGTCGACGCCGCGCTGGCCGAGGCCCGGCCGGTCCGGAGCGCCACCACCGCCGAGAGCATGGCGATGGTGGCGATGATCGGCGCGCACCGGGCGGACCTGATGTTCCTGGCCTCGGAGGAGGCCGATTACCTGCTCCAGCTGGCCGAGCTGCGCGACAAGGGCTTGCGCGTGCTGCGCCTGACCGACGTGCCCACCGGCGAGCGGCGCCACATCATGTGCAGCAAGGATGTCAGCGACGATATCCTGCGCCGGCTGGACAGGGAGATCCAGCAAAAGTCCGGCGGGCCATGACCTGTACAATGAACGCCAGTTGAATGTTTTCAGATGGTGTGACGATGCGCGGTATTCTCTTGCTGATGGCCTGCCTGCTGGGCGCTGCCGGGGCCGCGCGCTCGGCCGAGTTGGTCGTCATGGTCGACAGCACCTCCAACATGCCGATGGCGCGGGTGCAGGACGGCCGCCTGGTCGACGGCGTGCACAAGGAAATCGGCGAGATCCTGGCGCGCCACATGGGGCGCCAGGTGCGCTTCGTCATGCTGCCCCGTAAGCGGCTCGAACTCGCGCTGCAGAACGGCGAGGCCGACCTCCTGTGCGCCTACATGCCGGAGTGGCTGAGCGGCGATTATCTGTGGAGCCGCGTTGTCTTCACCACCGAGGAAGTGCTGGTGACCGACGCCAGCGTGCCGCCGGTGCGCGCGATCGGCGAGCTGCGCGGCCGGCCGGTCGGCACCATCCTGGGCTATTTCCATCCCGAGATGGAGGCGCTGCTGGGCGAGGATTTCGTGCGCGACAACGCGCCCAACATGGAAAGCAATCTGGCCAAGCTCGGACGTGGCCGCGTGCACCACATCCTGATCACGCGGGTGGTGCTGGACTACTACCAGCGCCTGCGCCAGCCGCCGCTGGTCATCCATCCGCCGCTGCCGGTGATGGCCTTCGCCACGCGCTGCGCGGTGTCGCGCAAGGGCCATGTGGCGCTGCGGGAGATCGACCAGGCGATCGGCCAGGCCACCAGGGACGGCAGCCTGGCCGGCATGCTCACGCGCTTTCGCTAGCGCATCATCAGGGGAGGACGTTTGCGTCACACATCGATAGCGCGCCAGATGGCGCTGGTCAGCTACGGCACGCAGTTCCTGCGCGGCCACGCGGAGCTGGAGGACTGGTACCGCCACGACATCTTCTTCGGCGCGCGACTGCAGTTCCGTACGCCGGACGGCAACGCCCTGCTGGCCGACGACTTCACCTGGTGGCTGGGCATCCTGCGGCAGTCCGGCGCGCTGCGGCTGTCGCTGCACCTGCCCGCCGAATTCGGCCTCGACACCGAGCGCACCATCCTCGGCAGCGGGTACGCGCTGGCGGTGCATTTCGCCGACCGCCACGAGATCTGGATCGTGGGGCGGGAGCGGGCCGCGTGGCACGAGCATCCGCTGCTGCCCGACGACGGCCACTACCCGGCCTTCCCGAACGCGGCCCACTGGGGCGGCGAGCTCGATAACTATTGGCGGGTCGCCGAGCGCCCGGGCACGCTCGAGGTGCCCGACACCCACTGGAAGCAGCTCGCGGCCGCCATCTCGGCCGATCTCGACCTCCGCGTGCCATCCAGCCGGGTGCCGGCGGGGCCGCTGTTCCTGCCCGGCGGGGAGCCGGCGTCGTGGGCGAAGCTGCCGCTGTTCGCCAGGTCCGCGGCGGCCGCGCCCGCGCACCATCTGCTGGCGACGCTGTATGCGGAACAGGCGAAGTTATCCAACGAGATGAATCCGAAGAACGAAAACAGCGCCTTCCAGCACATGGACGAGGCCGGCGCCGTGGCGCTGGAAAACTGGGGCCGTCGCCTCGACAGCTGGATCATCGAGGCGGAGCTGCGCTGTGCCAACGAGTGCCGTTCCAGCGCCATCCTCGAACGCGGCGCGCCGCTGACGCGCCTGCACCGGCCGGTCCAGGTGCCGGTGCCGGAGCGGCAGCCGGCCGGCGAGGCCGGGGGCGCGCAGTC
>NZ_WWCX01000038.1:0-60754 GCF_009857655.1 Duganella vulcania | reverse complement strand
CATGCAACTCGAAGGCTTGCAGTCGCTATGTGATGCTCAGCCTGCACGGCTGTCGGCCGTCATTAACTGAGCGGGAGCCCAGCCTCCCAGGAATCACAACTCATACACCACTCCGTGGGACGCGATCTAAATGTTGGAGCGCGCTTCAAGTTCGGGACGATTCATTCATCCCGTCGCCAGTGATGCCTGTGTCGGCCCGGGGCAGAAACCTGCCCCCCCACGCTTCGCGAAACAACACGCTGCTTCCCACCAGGCGATGGTCGATGTCGCGGCTGGTGGGCAACTGCATGCTGGCGCCGAGCAATGAAAGACTGCGGCGCCGCGCCATGGCAACGCGGTGCAGGCATCGACCCGCGCCGCAGGTTGCGCCGCAATCAGTTGGTAGATCGGCGGTGCTGCATTGGACCAGTAACGAAGGTAACGTGCGCTGGTTGTGCGCATGACGCTGTATGGTCTGAACCCGGACACCATAAGTTTAGGTATTTCCTGGGGACACTATAGCGCCAGACGGGCCAGCGCGCTGACGGCGATGTCGCCTCGCAAATGACCATAATGTTTCTCAATCATGGCGACGGAAGTGCCACTGATTTGTGCGACCGTCAGCAGATCAAGGCCTCCGTGCACGAGATCGGTGATCACGCTGTGGCGAATGGTGTACGCGGTGGTTCCGTCTGGCAGGTACGCCTTCCTGGCGGCCTCTTTGATCGGAGTTTTCCAGGAGTCCTTGTTCCATCTGGCGCCATCCTGCCTGGAAAAAAGTGGCTCGTGTGGCCGCTTGGTGCCGATGGACGCCAGCAAGACGGGTTCGATCTCCGCCGGCAGCACAATTGTACGACTGTGCCCGCCCTTGTCCTTGCCAATATTCAGAGCGCGTAAGCGCACGTCGTAGTCGTCGACATCGAGCGCGGCCATCGCACCAGGGCGTAAAGGTATCATCGCCATGCAGGTCAAAAATAATCCGATGGCCCGATCAGCCGCCTGGATCAGCGCGCGCCTCTGCTCCCTGTCAAGATACAGGCGTCGGCGTTGTGTGGCATTCCCTGCCGCCTTGAGGGGCGTTTTCCAGGCGGTGTCTGTCGCGGCATGACCTTCCTCCAGCGCAAAGTTCAGCGCGGCACGCAGCGCCGCGATATCACGGTTGACGGTGCTCTTTGCCCGAGGGCGTGTGCCGCCCGAGTAGTTTGTCCTTGCGGGTTTCGCGCTGAGCTGTTGGCGGAATGTTTTGACTTGTTCGCGCGAGAGAGCGGTCATCTGTACTGTTTCGATGGCGCTTTGCTGGACCCAACGGCGGTAGCGTGCCTCGAGGTCCGCGGCCGCGTCGGTGCCACGGGCCTCCAGCGTTTTCTGAACATAGGCCCGGCACGCGTCACCGACGGTGTACGATGCCGGTGTTTCCTCGGCAGGCACCACATGGCTAGTCGCGGGCGGCGTGGCGACGGGAGGGAGAGGGGCAGCGGCCGAATTGCGCTGCGCAAGGGCAGCCTGGGCGGCAAGTACCGCTTGGCCGAATCTGTCGCTCGGCCGAAAAGTCTCCAACTGTCCCAGCGAAGCCTCCCACTTCTCGCCGTTCTCCAGCACGCGAAATTGCCAGGTTCCGGCGGAGTCGGACGTCATTTTCCGGAAACCGACGTGCAGCCCCCGGTTCAATCTATGCCAGTAGGGTTCTCGGCGCGGTTTAAGGCGCTCCCGGCCCGATACGGTATCGATTCTCTCACCCATGATGTCAGCATGCGGCGTAAATCTTTAAAATAGCACCATTCGACATTCGACCCAATCGAGCATGTCAAACGCCGCGCCAATAAGATTCGGAGGGGGAGTACGGAGTAAGTACGGAGTCCTGCGGGATTTTCCGGGAGTCGGCGGGAGCCGTCAATTGCCGGCTCTCCCTATGACGACCGTCTTCGGAGAGCTCCCAATCTCTTGTCTCAGAGCATTCACACTGCAGGGGTCGCAAGTTCGAAACTTGCACTTCCCACCAGAATTCTTATAGTGATATCAATCACTTAGCTCAAATACCGGGAACTCATTCCGGCGTTTGGGATCAATTTGGGAATAAAGCGCTAAGAGTTGTGTGCGCCTATTTCCGTCAAGTCCACCTGTAATCCACCTGCTGTAATGCCTTTCGACCATTGCTGTATTCTCGTGACCAAGCTGAGTTGCAACATACAGCGTGTTTGCTCCTAACATCAGAAGATTGCTAGCGAACGTATGGCGCGTCTGGTAGGGGTTTCGGTACCTCACGCCAGCAGCCTTCAAAATACGCCCCCATCGTTGCCTGATGGCCTTGTCACCCGTCCAGCGCGTATTGTATCGAGCGTCCAGGAAGATTAAGTCATCTGAACTGTAACTTCGCTGATTTTGAAGCGCATCGTAGGCCATAAATCGGAGGTCGACGCTTCGATTGCTTTTGGAAGTCTTTCCTTTCTTCTGCTCAACCCCGTCTACGTAGTTTCCTGAGATAGCAATCCTTTCCTCCTTCGGCGAGTACCATGCCCATTTTGCGTGTATGTACTCACAGATTCGAAGTCCAGTGCCAAACGCGAATTGGATCATATTGCGTTCCTCTGGCCTGCATGCTTTTAGAATTGCGGCTATTTCATCGACCGAAAAAGGATCGATGTCTTTGCCATCTTCATCGTCATCATCGCTTCGCTGCTGAAGATCCCGAATTTTCAACAAGTCGAAGGGATTGTACTCAATGACTTCGTCTATAGCGGCAAGCTGTAATGCACCTTTTAGCGGCGCCGTTAAATTGTTTGCTCGACTCCTTCCAACATCCAGTTCGATAATCCAATTCCTGATAAATTTCACATTAAAATCTTTAATTGGCTTTTCAGATCCAAAGATTTTTTTTAACTGAGATATCACTTGTTCATATTCATTCCGAGAGCTATTTTTCCATCGTAATGAACCAAGACGAAAATATTCATCTAAATATAAACCAATAGTCTTATCAAATATGCTTCGTGCCGCAATCTCCTTTGCTAGTTCAGCCTCTCGTTGCCTCACAATTTCCCGAGCAGTTACGGAATCGGGAAAGTACTTCTCATAGTAAAATTCTTGGTTGCTTATATCGTGCAGAATTGCGGCGCGCATACGCTTTGCCTTTTTTATATTCTTTGGAGTGTGATCCCATTCCAAGGTTTCTCGGCACAATTTTCCTTGAAAGCGGAATATAATCCGAATACTCTGTTTTGTTTTTCCTTGCCTGAGTTGAATTCCCTCAACTGATCCTTCGCTGGTGTTTTCTTCAATTTCTTTTTTGGCTTCTAACATCAAAAAATCCTTTCAATTCTTTTTTTCGGAGCGAACTGAACGTGTGCCCCATTTTTCTACCCATTCTTCTGCTGCCGCTAGATTGACCCAAAGATTGCGACCCTCAAGGACTTTGCAGTGAATTCCATCTATCCATTTGGCGTCTCTTCTTCTTGAATGAACGGCCAGTTCGGTATCACCAGTCAATTCTGCGTATTTTTTAACCTTGACCCACTTCAAGCTTATGCACATATTTTCCTCATTTCTTGAGTGCAGGTGAAAGTTGATTTATGTTATCAATCGAACTTTAACTCTGCAATTGTTTTCTTAATTCTTGTTTTTCACTCTAAGAAAAACTCAACACAAGAAAGATTAACAGGTCTAAGAATAGGATTTTTCGGTTTGGAGCTGTTTCCCCAAATTTTTTAACTTTTACGATGAATTATTTTTTAAAAAAGTCGAAGATGATGTGCGATTGCTAAGGAATATGAAGGATTTGTGTTAATTAATCATTAGTGGTTCAAATGATAGAAAAGCAGTCTCGTGAACTTGCTGAGATAGGTAACGATGGTCTGGCTCAAGTGAGCAGACCAGTACGTTATAGGAGGGGATTACTGCGGAGAGGGGAAGAACAGTTCTATTTACGGCCGTGCAACTGCACGTAGACTTGCAAGAATTGAACAGCAATAGTTTGTTGCTCGGGGCATAGCTGACGCAGAAGATTGAGCGCATTAATCTCAGTGGAGTCAGGCTCGTTTTCGTACTCATCAAAGAACTTTGATATTGGCACTCTGAACAAGCCGGCCAACTTTTCAAGATGCTCTAAAGTTGGAGAGCGCTCGCCGCGTTCAATTCGAGAAATGGTAATAGGGTCCAACTGGCATGCTTCGGCTAAGGAAACTTGAGTGTATCCCGCAGCCTTGCGTAGCTCTTTCACGCGTGCTCCGATTCGCTCGCTAGTATTGGCGGATGCTCGCTGTCTTTTTACCATGATTGACCTTCAAATGTGAGGCTGCATGGTTAAACAGACGTCGATTATCGTACATATCCGTATGGCTAAATTTTCTTGACTAAACAGACTAGTCATGAGAGAGTTGCCTTGTGACAATTAGTGTCTCGCCATCTACTGTTGGGTATTTGGCACTGCAGTTTTTTGGAGTCTAACTTGAGCATTTCGTTTTCCCGCGCCCGTTCTTTCCCCGCTAAGCGTATCTCAGTCCTCGCGCTCGCCTCTGCATTAGTTGCATGTGGCGGCGGCGGTACCGCAAGCACCCCGGTTACGTCTACGACGCCCACCATGCCTACGACGCCGGTGGTGACGCCAGGCGACACCCAGACCACCGTTCCGGCGCTGACTTACGCTGCTACCAGCGAGGAATATGCCTTCGTCACGGCACTGAATGACTTCCGTAGCAAGGTTGGGCTGGGTCTGCTGGCGCAGAACACCAAGCTGGACGCTGCATCGGCAAACCACCTGAGCTACCTGATCACTAACGATGTGAATAACGGCGGCACCGTGAACTTCAACACCTACGATTCGACCACGGGCCGCTCGATGTTGCACATTGAAAACGGCGCTCTGGCCAAGTTCACCGGCATTCAGGAAGCTGACCGTGCCAAGTTTGCTAAGTACGACGGTAGCTACGTTGGCGAAGAAGTGACCTTCGGCGGTAAGCAGGGCGGCGCAGTGGCCTTTGCAACGCTGGCGCAGACCGTATACCACCGTGCTGGCCTGATGATGCAAAACGTGCGTGAAATCGGAGTGGCTGTGGGCACTGACCAATCGCAAACCGTTGTTATGGAAATGGGCCTAAAAACCAACCAGTCGGTCGCGTCTGACTATGTTGGCGTGTACCCAGCAAACGGTCAGACCGGCGTGTCTCTGCACGCTTATGTGGAAGCACCTAACCCGTTCCCTGACCTGTCCACGGCCAACTCGGACTTCCCGACTAAGACCAGCTATCCAATCAGCGTCTCGGTTGTGACCGGCAACACCATCGCCGTGACCACTTTCACTGTGACCGAAGCAGGGCGGGCGGCGCCGATGGATGCCCGTCTGTTGACTCGCTCGAACGATCCAAACGCCTACCTGAGCAGCAACGTGGCCTTCCTGATCGCGAAGGCACCGTTCAAGGCCAGTACTACCTACAACGTGAAGTTCGCTGGCACCAACAACGGCGCTGCTTTCACCAAGGATTGGTCTTTCGCCACTAAGTAATTCGCAAGTTCACTGACCACGCATCGGGAGAAGATTATGATGGACGAAATTCGAGGTGCGGTGCTTTCCGCAAGCCGAGTTGGCTACGAAGTCGGGCGCCAAATGCAGGTTGATCGCGTCATCAATGAATGGGTGCAGCATGCGAACTCGTATAAGGCTCAGCGAGACGAAGCGTGGGATGAGATCCGTTCTTTAAAAGCCAAGCTGTCTGAGACTCAAGAAGAGCGGCGGGTATTGCAGGCGAAACTGAAAGATTCGGAGACTCAATGTAAAACTTTCCGCGCTAGTGCCAATACGCTAGAGCGGAAGAATGCCAGCCTGTCCGACGAAGTAGCGCGCCTTACCAAATGGAAGCGAGATGCGTTGGCCTCGGTACAGAAGCACCTTTCGGAAGTCGAAACGTCGAAGAAAACTGAGGAGGGCGAGCGAAAAAAACTAGTGGAGAAACTGAATCTGCAAACCGCGCGCCTCACTGCGACCTGGGCGCGCTTAACGGGCGCGGAGCGAGTTTTAGGGCGCTTGGTGTCTGAACTGCTGGATCGCGCGCCGACCGTTAAGTTGGAGATGCTTGATGATGGTCAGCGGCGGTCGGTGCTTGAGCGTGCCTGGACCGATGTGGTCAAATCCAAAGCGAAATACGAACCTGCATTGAGCTTTACGTTTGAGCCGCTTCCAATCTAATTCGGCGATGATAGGCGGGGGGGAAGGAAAATTGGCGGACTTATCCATTAATACGAGAGGCAAACATGGCTAGTCCAGACCGATTAGCGCTAAGCGCTGAAGAGCTTAAGAATTTGTTAGAAACTGTTCAGAAAAACGATCTACGTTTAAAGCAGTTAAACGAAGAGAGCAGGGTGGCCAATAACCTTGCCCCCAGATCTCATACTGCTTCTGACCTTCCAAACCCTAAAGAGTAGCGTTCGCAGAAGAGTCGAATGTTCTTCGCATCAGATGTCCTTGCGCGGTATAGTCCACGAACAAGTGCATATCCGGAAAATAAGATGAATGCTCTGATTAGCTTGGATGGCGAGAGGCTTGTTGCACGCCTTGATGATGGTCGAGAACTGAAGCACATTGATGCAGAGGCGCTCGCTAATTTGCTTTGGCAGATTGGCATCCGGGTCGCAGATGTTAAAGCCGTCGACTGGCACGTCGACTTTGAAAGTGCACCTACGTCGGGCCAAAAAATCGCGATTTATTCCCGCCTTCGGATACTGGAAGGGGCAGTGCACGACGATCAGTATCAATCGACCCGAAATCGAACTATTGGAAAGTTGTTGGCAATGCCGGTCTGGATTTCGCGCCAAGAGCTCTCGCAATCGCTGCATGAGCAAGACGGCCGCGAAAGCCAGATTGATCTCTGGTTGAGTGAGCGAAAAATTTTCGCTGTCGATCAATCTGGATACCAACTCTTCGCAGCTTTTCAATTTGACGATGCGCACCGTCCGCGCTGCATTGTTTCGGAAATACTAGCCATATTGGATAAAGACGATGCTTGGGCCGTCGCTAGTTGGTTTCTATTTCCGAATGGATGGATTACTCGTCTTCAAAAAGGCATCGAAATGCCAGTGCCACCAGCCGATGCGCTCGATGAAGAAGATGCAGTAAAAGACTCCGCGCGCAAAGAACGCCAAGGAACCTATTTCGCATAGGATTAGGTGACGCGCGTCAACAACGCGGTCTGATATACCAGTCAATTCCTACAACGGCTTCAAGACAACCTTCAGTATGCGGCCGGCGAAGTGGCAGGCCGCTCGGCAGCTGGACGGCATTTGGATATCGAATTGCAGAATACAGGTGGACCACTATGCATTGGCGTGTCGCGGAGGATCTGGCGAGGCTATATCCCCAAATAGAGGTCGAGCCCAATGTTCTATTCGTCGATGAAGGAAGAATTGTGACGTCAGCTGACCGCGAGTGAACGAGCTGGCGATTGTTGCATAGAGTCGCCGCTCATTTCTTGGAGGGGGACAGCGTGTCGACTCCTGAAAATGATCGGCTATCTCAATAATTACAGGACCACGATAGAATTAATCGAACTCGGCCGCGAGCATGCCTTGGCAGACCGATAGCAGCGAAGCGCTGTAAGCGGTCGCTCCTGCGCTCGAGTCTATACAGGGGGAATCACTAGGGCAACGTACCGAAGGCTTGGGTGTTGTCGAGAAGCCGATTGGCGAAGCCCCATTCATTGTCATACCAGGCATGGACGGTAGCATGCGTGCCCGCGATCACCTTGGTCAAGCTAAGATCTACGATAGCCGAAGCGCTATCGTGCACAAAGTCACTCGACACCAGCGACAACTCATTGGTTTTTAGGATGCCGGCGAGCGGCCCGGCTTGTGCTGCTTCGCGCATAAGTGCATTGATCTCGCTGGTCGAGGTCGGGCGCCCGGTGGCAAAGGAAAGTACTAGCAGGCACACATCAACCGTTGGTACCCGGATCGAAAATCCGTCCAGCCGGCCTTCGAGTTCGGGCAGTACAAGGCCAATCGCTGCAGCGGCGCCAGTCTTGGTTGGGATCATTGAGGCGAGCGCCGACCGGGCGCGCCGCATATCTTCGTGATAAACGTCGGTGAGCACTTGATCGTTGGTGACGGCATGGATTGTCGTCATACTCCCGGCAACGATACCGATCTGGTCGTTGAGTGGTTTCGCGATGACTCCGAGGCAATTGGTGGTACAAGAACCAATGGCGATGACGCGGTGTTCAGGGCGCAGCACTTCTTGATTGACACCATATACGATGGTCGCGTCGACTTCGGCACCTGCAGGCGCAGAGATCACCACACGGCGAGCGCCGGCAGCCAAGTGCGCTGATGCAAGGTGCCTGCTAGCGAAGCGCCCGGTGCATTCGAGCACGACGTCTATACCCAACGATTTCCACGGTAGACAAGCCGGATCACGCTCAGACAAAACGGCAATCCGATCACCTTCGACTATCATGGTGTCGCCATCGACGGCCACACTACCGGGAAACTTTCCGTGCGTGGTATCAAAGCGAGTCAGGTGGGCATTGATTTCTGCACTCCCAAGGTCGTTAATGGCGACGATTTCTATGTCGTGGCGCCGGCCGCCTTCATAAAACGCGCGGAGCGTGTTGCGGCCGATACGGCCATAGCCATTGATGGCAATTCTGATTGGCATGCGACTGTTCCCATCTCAAAAAACACGATCGTAAAGGACATTTGAAAAGTTCGACATGACGTTTATCCCTCCTTTTTAGACGTAATGTTGAGCCTGGAGATTCATATTCGGTAAACAAAAAAGGAACGTCTCCGTTTGATGAACGAGCTCCAGCCCTTGCATGTGCCGTAACTCTTCAGCCTAGCAAGCCGCAGTTTTACGGGGGAATGAGTGTTTCACGATGTTCTTTCTTTCGATTCGCCTGATAATAGAGTGCATACTCTCATCGAAAAAACACTGGCTCATATTTGAGAACGACACGAACTTAACGCCGAGTCGGCGGCTGTTTTTTGAACATGCGCTGGCATATAATCTGCCGATGATTTCTTTGACCAACCGACGAGTGTTGCACGTTTGGATTGCCTTGCTGGCCATCCTATTTGGTGCGCTCGCTCCGACGGTCTCGCGCTCAATTGCGGCGAATCTCCGATATGACACCGTTGAGGTGTGTACCGCAAGCGGCTACAAGGCCCTCAAGATACCTAAGGATGGTACTGCACCGTCGTCGAAGGTCAGCATTGATCATTGTGCATTCTGCGCTAACCACGCCGGCACCCACGCGTTACCGGGGATTTCGTCTGTCAGCACTCCGCTAGTTGCTGGTCGCGACTTCTACCCATCATTGTTTTATTCGGCACCGCGTTTAATGCATGCGTGGTCAGCAGCGAATCCACGCGCACCGCCTTTCGTTGCCTGACTTGCTGACGGCTGCGTTTCGCGCAGCTGAGCGGTCGTCCATTCAAGTCTCTAGTTCCGAGCCCCGGCTCGTCCGGCGCTAGATGCCGCGCATGTGCGGCGCTCTAGGACCTGTTTGGCGCAGATTGCCATATACCTGTCGTATATCGCTAATCGCAATACGCTATTTCTTGTGTTGAAAACTGTGCGCTGCTTTAACGCAGCTGCCTTTTGTCGCACTTTTTCTATTTGGCGTCTAACTGCTTGGCACCGCTGCGCTCCTCGGAAATCAGGCTTAATCCCTTTTGTCATCCCCGCTTTATACGGCTAGGGATGCGTCCATCCCAAACGAATATATAGCGCTGAAATTCACCGTAGTCCGGCCAGTCGCACACATTCCCTTTTGACCATCGTCTGGAACGGCACGGTTTTCACGCGTCCATGAGAAAGAGAACTATGGTTCACCCGAAATTTATCCGCTCAGCGATTGTAATCGCGATCGCGGGCCTAGCATCGATAGCGCAAGCGCAAATTGAACAGGACAGCACGTTGCATGACGAGGAAGCGAAGGCGCCAACATGGGCGCCGACGCAGGTCGTCATCACCGGCAGGCGCGGAAAATATGCGGCTGCGGAGACATCATCAGCCACACGCACTGACACGCCGCTGATCGAGGTGCCGCAGTCGGTGCAAGTAGTGACACGTGCGCTAATCGAGGAGCAGGACCGCCGCACGCTTGCCGATGCCCTGGTCAATGTTTCCGGCGTGGTTCCCACACGGTCCGAGGAGCAGCTACTAATCGCGCCGCTCTTGCGCGGTTTCCCCGCCGAGGTTTATCTGGATGGTCTGCCGATCTACGCGGGCAACCAGCAGGCATTCGATCCCACTAGCCTAGTGGGCGTCGAGCGGATCGACGTACTAAAAGGGCCGAGCGCTACGCTCTATGGCGGTGGTCTGGGTACTCCGCTGGGCGGCATCATCAACATTGAATCCGCTCGACCGAACGACAAGCTGGGTGGTTTTGTGGCGATGCGTGCGGGCAGTTTCTCAACTTGGGGAACTTCTGGAGACCTCAATGTACCGCTGGCGCCGGGCATAGCTGCGAGGATCGTGGGGGAATATCAGAACAACCAAAGCTGGATCGATCAGGTCCATGGGCGACGTTGGTCCTTGCAACCTAGCCTTTCGTTCCAGATCGATTCCCGGACCGATCTACTGTTTCAAGGCCAAGCCAACCACCGCAGCCAACTGGAATACTCAGGTCTTCCGGCTGGACAAACGCTGGCGGGACAGGTTGACCGCAATGCCTTTCCTGGTTCGCCGCTTGGACAGCCGCTGACCACGAATGATAACCGGATGGCGCAGGCCACGCTACGCCACACCTTCTCCGATGACGTCGTGCTGACTGTCAGCGACCGCTATTACAAGAGCACGATCCGGGAGTATGGAAGTTTCGTAGATCCAGACATGATGCCACCTGACTTGGCCACGCCGACCGTCTATCCAATCCTTCCAATTACCATGATCACAGATACGAAAGAGGCTACGTTTGACGCTAACCTCCAAGCCAAGGTGGAAATGCTTGGGGTACCGCACACCTTCCTCGCAGGTGTAGATTATGACTGGACTCGTTCTTCCAGCAAGATGGGATTATTCGTCAGCAATACCCCTGAAGGCACGATTGACCTCGCTAGACCGGTTTATGACGTGGTCTATACGCCGCAATTGCCGGTCAACTATCTGCAAACAGACCACTATCGCACTGTCGCGTTTTACCTGCAGGATCAGGCCACCTACGGCCGGCTACATGTGACGGGTGCGCTGCGGTACACGCAACTCAAATTCGAGGAAGTCAGCAATATCGGAGTCGCCAACGAGGACACCTATCATCGCGTTTCGCCGAAGGTCGGAGCGACCTTCGATGTCGCTCCCGGCGTAGCGATCTTCGCGGGCTACGCAACGGCGTTTCGTGCGGCATTTGGCTTTGTTGGGGTGAATTTGCCCAAGCCAGAGACCTCACGCAACGTCGAAGGAGGCATAAAGCTGGCGTTACCGACAGCCGGCCTATCGGGCACGATCTCGGTTTTCAACCAGACTCGCGACAATGTCGCTACGGCGGACCCGAACAACGTGGGGTTCAACATCCAGACCGGTCGGCAACGGGCGCGCGGGGTGGAAACCGACCTTATCTGGGAGCCTACTTCGGCGCTCTCGCTGCTCGCCAATTATGCCCACACGAACACCAGCGTGACAGCGGATAATGCGATCCCGGCCGGCAGCGAATTAACCCGCGTGCCTCGCAATAGCGGACGCGTCGCTGCACACTACCGCATCCTGCATGGAGCGGCGAAAGGCTTGTCTTTTGGTGCGGGGGTTACCGCGCTCGACGCCCGCCAGCTCACGCTTCCTAACACTCTACATGTACCTGGCTACGCCCTGATCGACGCTCAGGCAGCCTATGATTTCGGACGACTTACGATTCAAGCGTCGGTGGTAAACCTGGCCGGGAGGAAATCGTTCGACACATACCAGTATTTCGCAAGCCCTCTCGTGATGCCGGTCCAGCCACGGTCCGTTTTCATCACCCTAAAAACTAAATTCTGAAAGCCGACAATGTTCATGAACCAATTCTTCAGAAAATTCATTCCCGGTATAGCTGCAGTGCTTTTTTCGGTACCAGTAACTGCGCAGACATCCGAAGTAGGTGGGCTGATTATTTCGCTCTATTCTAAGGGGGCAATCCCCTCGCTCGCCTTCCCCGAAATTCGGGAAAAGCTAGACAAGACAGGGGCGACAATGATCCGTAACGTCAGTGAGCCCACGCTTGAGTTGTTCCGTCCCACCCCCGGCCACGCGAACGGCACGGCTGTGATCGTCGCACCAGGAGGCGGTTTCGTTGGGCTAGGATACGACACCGGCGGCACAGCGGTTGCGCGGCTATTGGCGCAGCGCGGCATGACAGCGTTCGTGCTCAAATACCGCACGATTCAGAGCGATCCTGATCCAATGAAAATGCCAGAGGTCCACATGAAGGAAATGGACACTGTCATGGCGAGGGCGACGAGCGGACTTCCCTCTGAGATGCCGCATTTTGCAGGAGAGCAGCATGCTGTTGAAGATGGCGCGCGCGCCATGAGTATTGTGCGACAACGTGCACCTGAATGGGGTGTCGATCCTGAGCGTGTTGGCTTTATTGGTTTCTCAGCAGGAGCTTATCTCGCCGCAGATCTTGCGATCGGAAATAAAGTTTCGAGACCGGACTTTGTCGCCTTTTTTTACGGCGGACTTCGAGCGCCTGTCCCCGCCGATGCGCCGCCGGCCTTCATCGCTGGTGCATCAGATGACGAGTATCAGCCGAACGATCCCTTACTGCTCTACACCGCGTGGCGTCAGGCGGGATTGGCGGCTGAACTCCACGTGTATGAGCGTGGCGGGCATGGGTTTGACCTCGAGCCGAAAGGCACGACGAGTGATCATTGGTTCGACGAATTGGTTTGGTGGATGCAGTCTCGTGGCTTCCTTAGACCGGCGACGGATTGACCAAGATAGGCAGGTTTGATCAAGCAACTGCCGAGTGCCTCGTCGGGTGCCAGATCACGGGGCATACGGTCAGAACTACGGTCGTTGCCTCCGACGTCTTTGCTGCGCTACACCGACTGCAATTCAGCGAGCGAAAATCGGCAATCGACCAAATATTCCGCCGAGCCTCGCGTCGAAGCGGGGCGATATTCGACCTGACACATGAAGTGGCGGTTTATGCCTGCGGATTCAATCGGTCAACGCAACACATCGGTCAAATCGTTGAGCCGGTGTCTGGTAGTCGAGCGTCTTCCTCGGGCGCTCGTTCAACCTTCTGGCTACTTCGTCTAGTTTATCCTGTGAATAGCTCGACAGGTCCAGTCTCTTCGGAAAATATTGCCGCAGCAACCCATTGGTATTTTCATTCGACCCGCGCTGCCAGGGATTTTGCGGATCACAAAAATACACCTGAATGTCGGTAGCCAGCGTGAACCGTTTGTGCGCAGCCATTTCTTTGCCGCGATCCCACGTCAGCGATTTATAGAGCTCGTGCGGCAATCTGCGAGCGTTCTCGATCAGTGCGTTGACGACTGTCTCGGTATCCTTACCTGTCACTTTCACCAGCATGACGTAACGTGTTTGGCGCTCAACGAGGGTGGCAATCTGGCTGTTGTGGCTGCCGAACAGTAGGTCGCCTTCCCAATGCCCAGGCACGGCGCGGTCCTCCGCCGTCGCAGGCCGTTCACTGATCGACACCGCATCCTTGATTCGGCCGTGATTGTCGGTCTTCTGAGTGTGATGGCGTGAGCGACGCATGGCCCGTGAGCGCCTTAAATGCTCCAGCAGCTCCTTCTTCAGGGCGCCGCGCGCCTGAATGTAAAGGCTGCGATAGATCGTCTCGTGCGACACGTGATACTCCTCGTAGACCGGGAACAGTTGCCTGAGCCATCCAGCAACCTGTTCCGGCGACCACTGCAATTGGAGCTTGCTGGTGACCATGTTGGCCAGCATCCGGTTCTCCGCCAGCTTACAGGGTTTGGGGCGACGCGCCTGATCCCAAGCATGCTGATCGGCTTGAACCGCGCGATAATGTGTGCGGCCGCCGTTGCGTTGGATTTCTCGGCTGATGGTCGATGGTGCGCGCCCGATGCGTGCGGCGATTGCCCGAATTGATGCGCCGGCAACCACTGCACGCGATATTTCCTCGCGTTCTATCAACGTCAAGGCCAACCTGGAGCGGCATCGGGGTGCCGGAGGTATGCCACCCGTCTCGGCCAGAATAGGTTGAATCGAGGAATGGTTCCGGTCGAACAACTGGGCTATCATCTGTAACGAGTCGCCTTGCTTCCAGCGCTCCCACATCAGCGCCTTCTGGCTTTCGGTGTAATGGATTCGAGGTCGCTGTTTCATCTTCAACACTCCTGAAACCTAATGGGTTTAGGTTAGAGTGTTGCGTCGACCGATTGAATCCGCACCACTTACGTGTCTATCGATGCAGGGGTTAAGCGGGCCAGCATTGTCCCGTGCTCGGACATATTAACGCGGGTACCGCAACATAGGGACGGCTGGCTGCTCATTTCCGAGTGTAGTCTGGCGAGACCAGAGGGCCTACCTTCGGCACCGGACTCGGTGCCATTAGCGCTCGGGAAGTCGTGCTGATTTAAGGTCTGCCTCAGGTTCAATCCTTCGACTGTGTATTATAAAAAGACTGCGTAAGCTAGCAAGTGTGCTATGAAGGTGCTACTGCATCATGTTGGGTGCCGAATAAGACGCATCACAGAGCCCCGCTGTTGTCCCACCTTGCCCTGTATGCTCGTGCAGTTTTTGTACGCTGTTCTGTGATTGCGCTCGCAAGTTCGGTCACTGCCTTAAGCACGTTGACCGGTGCCTTTTTCGGATGTCCGGCATTAAACGGCGGCGCGGGATCATAAGCCATATATAACTGCAATTCTTGAGCGACGTTCTCATCGCGTAATAGGGCAACCACAACCAGCGATCCGTCAATGCCAGCGGTAACTCCGCCTGCGCTGATCATCTTGCCATCGACAACAACTCGATCATCGCACGCGATTCCCCCAAAAAATGGCAGAATACTCAGCGCGGTCCAATGTGTTGTGGCGCGTTTTCCGTGAAGAAGGCCAGCTGCGCCGCAGAGCAACGCGCCAGTGCAGACCGAAAATACATAGCGGGCGGACTTTGCTTGGCTACGTATGAAAGCAAGGACTTCTTTGTCCTCCATCAGCTTCTCCTGGCCATAGCCTCCCGGCACTAGCAATAAATCCAGCTGAGGAGCTTCGGTGATCGTCGTATCGGGTACGATGCGCATATTGCGCATATCGACCACTGGCTGTTTATCCTTCCAAATTGTGTAGAAGGTGGAGTTGGGGATACGTGACAGCGCTTCGAACGGACCTGTAAAATCGGCCTGGCCCATCTGTGGGAAAATTAGCGCGCCCACCTTCAGGTGAACGGTCTCGGGAATTGCGCTCATGGAGTGTTCCTTTTAAAGTTCCAATCTTCTGAAATTTTCTCAGCCACCCTTGTTAGATTCCCATAGCTGCATTTTTTTCCCTTGATGTACGCTTGCTACCGGTGAAAGTCAGTAGAAGCGCAACAGTCATACATAGAGCGCTGACGTAGCCGAGGTTGGCAGGGCTGCTGTACGCGACTGTAAGTGAACCCGCTCCAGCTCCAAGCGAAAAACCCAGATACATAAACGAGGCGTTCAGTGATAACACCACCGGAGCAGATTTAATACCCGCCAAACTGACCAACGTGGTTTGCTGAGCTGGATAGAATGCCCAGTGTGCTATGCCCCAGGCTATAACCGCAACAAGAGCCGGTACGATCTCCCAGGTGCGGGATAGAAGATGAGCCGACGTCGACATCAAAATAAAGGCGAGAGTCGATGTAATTAGCGCTGGAGCGATCACTGCGCGTGGACCAAGTTTTTCAATGACTTTGCCACTGATGAGCAAGCCCAGCACCGCCGATGCACCCCAAGTGAATAGGATGTAACCAATTTGCGCCCCGTGCAGCTGAGTTGCCGTGCTAACGAACAACGATAGGTAGGTATAAGTTGTGTAGCTCGCCATAGCCCACATCGACGTCACCAACAGCCTCAGTAGAATTTTCGGTTGCAGCGCCGTCTTCACTCTGTCTTCTATTGTCGCTACCCTCAATCCTTGGCCTAAGCTTTTTGGTAGGAATAAGATTAGTGCCGTAGCAGCGACCCCAGACAGTAGTGCAACGACACCGAACGTTGAGCGCCATCCCAAGCTATCGCCCAGCATTGCTCCTAGCGGAACGCCAAAAGCAATTGCCAGCGACAGACCGCCATTCACGATGGCAATCGCCATACCCCGCCGTTCAGGTGTCACGACTGCACTGGCGAGCGCGTTCGCGCCAGGGACATATAGACCTGCAGCAAACGCGAGCAACACCCGCGCTGCCATCAGTTGCCAATAATCGCGGGCAGCCCACGCCATCGCGTTGCCTAGCGCGAAGAAACCCATCGCAAAAATCAACAGGGTGCGACGGCTGATATTACCGGTTACAACAGCCAGAATGGGAGCGCTGAGCGCATAGGCGAAGGCGAATGCGGTGACCAGTTGGCCGGCAGAGGCAATGCTAACCGAAAGGTCTGCAGCCATCCCCGGTAGCAGACCTGCAACCATGAAACTCTCGGTGCCGACGGCGAAAGTCCCTAGAGCCATCCAATACAGTGGAGCGTTATTTTTAATCTGATACGTAGTCAACTGTATTCTCCGGTACTTGGCGAGCCTTTACCGATCCATGAGTCGAGCGGAGAACTCAGGCGCGCATATATTTTTCTAGACTGTTTTGCTATCAGCGAAATGGCGATACTTCGAAGGAAGCCAGTGGCTGTGGCAGCTGCTGTTGGACGTGCCTATCAACGGTGTAATTAAGCTTGATAGTCATGTCCCGCCATCCGCCTTATGCTTTGGGGAGGATGACCTGTAACGCGGATGAACGCACGTCGCATCCGTTCAGGGTCAGCAAAGCCCGCCGTGCGAGCGATGATTTCGATCGGTTCGGTGCTGCGCTCCACTTTTAAACGCGCGATTTCAACCCGCAGCCGTTCGACTGCTTTCGCTGGTGTCTCACCTGTCTCAGCCAAAAATGTTCGACCAAACTGACGCGGGCTTAGGCACGCGATGCCAGCGAGATGCTCGGTCGACAGCTCCTCCGTCAGGTGCTCGCGCATATACGTTAGTACTTGCCTAATGCGGTCGGATTCCGGCTCCATCGCCGCTATGGCGGAGAACTGTGACTGGTTTCCTGGCCTGCGGTGATATACCACTAGCATTTGCGCCGTGTATCGCGCTACCTCACTGCCAAAATCTTCCTCAATCATAGCGAGTGCAAGGTCAATCCCTGAGGTCACTCCAGCTGAAGTCCAGATCCCTTGGTCCTTTGTGAAGATACGTTCACCTTCAACCTTTACTTTGGGAAAAAGGCGCTGAAGACGTGCCGCATATTTCCAATGTGTGGTAGCGCGTCGGCCGTCGAGCAGACCGGCAGCGGCCAATAAAAAGGCTCCGGTGCATACGCTGGCGATGCGCCGACCGCCGCGCGTGGCGGCGCGGCTTAATTGGCCCGACACTTGGGGCTGCGCATATGGATCGGTCAACGTCAAACCGCCCATTACCAACAGTGTGTCATAGGGCTTGGCGCGTATTTTTCGGGTCATTACCTCGAGCCCGGCCGAACTGTAAATCCCGCCGCCGGCCAGCGAGACGACATGACAACGGTACCGGCAGTTGTCGCCACTCATGCTTGCTACTTCGAACGCGGCAAGTGGTCCGCTTAGGTCCTGGATCTGGAAGCCCGGATAGACAAGAAATGCGATATCGCGAGTGATCCCATCCTCGTCTTGCGTAGTCGGGGCTATAGGGCTAGGGAGCGGAGCTGTCACATTCATAGTCTCAATGATCCGCCAGAATTGCATTGGCTGCAATGACATATTTCCCTCAAAAAACGTCACTTGAGAAAATTGGAGTCGAGTGGCTAAAAACGAGGGAACTGCGTCCTTTGCTATGTCCGGGTCTTGGCAGAGAATTTCGCCATTGTAACTACCTTAATGAATGTCTTATGCCAATTTCCCCTCTCTCTCGTCCCAAGACGGCATCGGCTTTGGTGCTGTTAGCTGCCGTAATCGGGGCGGGCGCTTACGGCGTCCTTCGAGCCAGTACTCCCCCGCAATCATCTCAACTGGCTTTGCCCGAAGTCGATGTTGCAGTTGTGTTACAACAAAATATCACTGACCTGCAAACCTATTCAGGTCGACTGGCGGCGGTGGAGCAGGTCGACATACGTCCACAAGTTTCTGGCGCCATCGTCGCGGTGAACATCCGTGACGGTGCGCTTGTACGAAAGGGCGATCTGCTTTTCGTCATCGATCCGCGCCCATATCAGGCGGAATTTGACCGCACCAAAGGTCTTCTTGCGGTAGCACAGGCGCGTGCCGATTACCTGCAACGCGACGGCGAGCGCGCCCAGCGTCTGATCGGTGACAACGCGATTGCCAGGCGTGATTACGAAGAGAAATTGAATGCTTCGCGCGAAGCAGCTGCAAACCTTCAAGCAGCCCGGGCCGCACTAGAGCAAGCAAGAATCAACTTGGACCACACGCGAATAGTCGCCCCGATTGCCGGTCGAGTGTCCCGCGCAGAAATCACGCTCGGAAATGTCGTTAGCGCAGGTCCTAGTGCCACGGCGCTTACGAAGATTGTGTCGGTGTCACCGATCTATGCAGAATTCGATGCGGACGAACCTACTTATCTGCTATATGCGGGGCGATCTAGGCAGGGCCGCAAGGTGGTTGCTGAGCTAGGACTGGGGGGGGAGAGGGGTTATTCCCGCCAAGGAGAAATTCAATCCGTGGACAATCGCCTCGATCCATCCTCCGGCACGATCCGTATGCGGGCGCGCTTTGACAACCGTGACGGAGTATTGGTACCCGGTCTCTACGCACGTATCCGCATGGGCGGTAGTGATCCGCACTCGGCACTGCTTATCGAGGATGCTGCCGTCGGTACTGATCAGGCTAAAAAGTTTGTATTCGTAGTCGATCAGCAGGACCGCGTGATCTATCGGGAGGTCCAACTGGGCGCGCTGCGCGGCAATCTACGCGTGATTAGTAATGGCTTACGGGCGGGAGAACGTATTGTTGTTGACGGTGCGCAACGCGTCCAGCCAGACACCAAAGTGCGCGCACATCTGGTAGCGATGGGGGGCACATCAAATTCGGACCACCAGGCTGAGAGCAAAACCCAATGAATATCTCAAAGTTTTTTATTGACCGGCCAATTTTTGCCGGCGTGCTGTCGGTCGTCATTCTATTGGCAGGGTTGGTGGCGATATTCCAGTTGCCAATCTCGGAATACCCAGAGGTAGTGCCGCCGTCTGTAATCGTGCATGCTCAGTACCCGGGCGCCAATCCCAAAGTAATTGCGGAAGCTGTGGCGGCGCCATTGGAAGAGCAAATCAACGGCGTGGAAAACATGCTGTACATGCAGTCTCAATCAACCAACGACGGCAACCTGACAGTGACTGTGACGTTCAAGTTGGGTACCAATCCAGACTTGGCCGCGCAATTGGTACAGAACCGGGTGAACCAAGCACTACCGCGCTTGCCGGAAGATGTGCAGCGCCTCGGCGTGACCACCGCGAAGAGCTCTCCGACAGTGACGATGTTCCTGCATCTCCTATCTCCGAACGGTCGCTACGACATCACCTACCTGCGCAACTACGCGCTTCTTAATGTGCGCGATCGGCTAGCGCGTATACGCGGCGTCGGCGAAGTACAGCTATGGGGCGCGGGCGATTACGCTATGCGAATCTGGCTCGACCCAGCCAAAATCGCTGAGCGCAAATTGACAGCAATGGAAGTGGTGGCCGCAATACGCGAGCAGAACGTACAAGTTGCTGCTGGAGTCGTGGGCTCCTCGCCATCGGTACCAGGCGCGCCGCTTGAATTATCGATCAATGCGCGCGGTCGGTTGACGACTGAAGAAGAATTCGGCGGCATTGTGGTCAAGACAGCCGATGGCGCAGTCACTTATCTACGGGACATCGCGCGTATAGAGTTGGCTGCTGCAGAATACGGCAGACGTTCAATGTTGGATAACAAGCCGGCGATTGCGCTGTCCATCAACCAGACACCGGGCGCCAATGCGCTGCAGATCGCTGACGACGTGCGCTCCGCGTTGAAAGAACTGAGCGCTGACTTCCCAGCGGGTGTTGAATACAGCATTGTGTATGATCCAACGCGGTTTGTTAAATCAAGCATTGAGGCCGTAATACACACACTGCTGGAAGCGATCGCTCTGGTGGTGATAGTTGTGATCGTGTTCCTGCAGACTTGGCGCACTTCAATCATCCCTCTGATTGCGGTGCCGGTATCAATCGTTGGGACTTTCGCCCTATTGCTGGCCTTCGGCTTCTCAATCAATGCGCTGTCTCTATTTGGTATGGTGCTAGCGATCGGCATCGTGGTAGATGACGCGATCGTTGTGGTGGAGAATGTGGAGCGCAATATCGCATCTGGCCTCAATGCGCGTGACGCGACCTACAAAGCGATGCAAGAGGTGAGTGGTCCCATCATTGCGATCGCGCTGACATTGGTGGCGGTATTCGTTCCATTGGCGTTTATGAACGGGCTTACCGGTCAGTTCTACAAGCAGTTCGCTATGACGATTGCCATTTCGACTGTCATTTCTGCATTCAATTCCCTGACCTTGTCCCCTGCGCTGTCGGCGTTGCTGTTACGCGGCCATGGTGCCAAAGAAGATGCGCTGACGAGAGCAATGAACCGCGTCTTAGGACCATTCTTCCAATGGTTTAACCGCTTGTTCCGGCGTGGCTCGGACAACTATGGGCGCGGCGTCCAAGGTGCTCTGAGGCACAAGGGCATGATGCTGGTGGTGTATGGGGCGCTACTCGGCATGACAATCCTCGTGACTCGCATGGTCCCAGGTGGGTTTGTGCCAGCGCAGGATAAGGAATATCTGATTTCCTTTGCACGCTTGCCTAACGGTGCCTCGCTGGATCGCAGCGAACAAGTGGCGCGCGCCATGGGCGAAATTATCATGAAGCAGCCTGGCGTCGCGCATGCGGTTGCGTTCCCAGGGTTGTCGGTGGACGGATTCACGAACATCTCCAATGCAGCTGCAGTTTTTGTGCCGCTAAAACCGTTCAGTGAGCGAAATGGGAAAGATTTGTCTGCCGCCGCTATCGCGGCGTCGCTTAACAAACAGTTCAGCTCTATCAAGGGTGCGTTCATTGCTGTGTTTCCACCGCCTCCGGTACTTGGCATCGGAACACTTGGCGGCTTCAAGATGGAACTTGAGGATCATGGCGCAGTGGGATATGAAGTGCTAAACCAAGCTAAGGCGGCGTTTATTAAGCGCGCATCCTCATCACCGGAACTTGGTCCGATCTTTTCGAACTACGAGATCAATGTTCCTCAATTGAATGTCGATTTAGATCGGATCAAGGCCAAGCAATTGGGTGTTCCGGTGACTGACGTCTTTAACACGATGCAAACATACTTGGGCTCAGTGTATGTGAACGACTTCAACCGTTTCGGCCGTGTCTATCAGGTGCGTGTGCAGGCCGATGCACCTTATCGTCAAAACGCTGAGGACCTCTTGCAACTAAAGACTCGTAATGCATCCGGTGAAATGGTTCCCCTCGCTTCCCTTGCCACTGTCACTCCAACATACGGTCCGGTATCAGTAGTGCGCTACAACGGCCATATTGCCGCCGATATCAATGGTGGTCCCGCTCCAGGTTATTCGTCTGGGGAAGCTCAGGCGGCAGCAGAGCGGATCGCCGCCGAGGTGTTGCCAAAAGGCGTCAAGTTTGAGTGGACCGACCTGACCTATCAACAGGTTTTAGCTGGCAACGCTGGCATGTGGATTTTCCCCATTAGCGTACTACTGGTATTCCTGGTACTGGCTGCTCTGTACGAGAGCTTGACCTTGCCGCTGGCTGTAATCCTAATCGTGCCGATGAGCGTGTTGTCCGCATTGGCGGGAGTCTGGTTGACAGGTGGGGATAACAACATCTTTACTCAGATTGGCATGATGGTTTTGGTAGGGTTGGCATCAAAGAACGCAATCTTGATTGTCGAGTTTGCGCGCGAACTCGAACACGACGGTCGCACACCAATGGCCGCAGCAATCGAAGCGAGCCGTCTGCGGTTACGCCCGATTTTGATGACATCGATCGCCTTCATTATGGGTGTGGTCCCTTTGGTTCTATCAAGCGGAGCTGGCTCCGAGATGCGTCAAGCAATGGGCGTAGCCGTTTTCTTCGGCATGCTGGGGGTAACTCTATTCGGCCTTATGTTGACGCCGGTGTTTTACGTGGTCCTACGGACTGTTGCGGGCGGAAAAATACATGTGGCACAAAAGGATGCGCCACACTCGACGGACTTTACGAAGGTTGCCTGATGAAGAAAAAAGAAATGACGAAAAGCTTGCCGTTGCCACGGTTGGCTATAGGCGGAATGTTGCTGTCGCTGATTTCGGCTTGCTCAGTAGAGCAACCATGGAAACGACCAGAGTTGAGTGTTCCGGTGTCTTTTAAGGAGGCACTGGCAGAAGGCGCGGGTAGCTGGAAGCCCGCCGAGCCATCCGAAGACGTAAAGCGCGGACAATGGTGGACCATATTTCGTGATCCGCTGCTTGACTCTCTTGAGCATCAAGCCATAGCCGCTAACCAAGATGTGAAAGCCGCCGCCGCGCGGTTACGCCAAGCGCGGGCATTGGCGCAGGCTGCGGATGCCGCACGCCTGCTAACACTCGATGCTGGATTCGGCGCGACACGGCAACGCGCATCACCCGCATCGCAGTCTCTATCCGATGACGCGAAGGTTCCCGCCCAGACCTTGTGGCGCGCTCAAGCTGCAGCTTCATATGAAGTGGATCTATTCGGGCGTGTTAGTAGCGGTATACATGCCGCTCAAGCAGATGCCGATCGCAGTATGGCACTGTTCCATTCAGTGCTGCTTGCATTGCAGGCTGATGTGGCGCAGCACTATTTTCATCTGCGTGAGCTTGACGCTCAGTTGAGCGTGTATCAACAGACCGTTGCTCTCCGCGAAGATGCGCTGAGGCTTGTCGAACGACGCTTCAGCGAGGGAGATACCGGAGAGCTGGATGCCGCGCGCGCACGCAATGCTTTGGAGAGTGCGCGCGCTGACGCTTTGGGAGTAGCGCGCCAGCGCACCGCCGCCGAGCACAGTCTAGCTGTGTTGTTGGGTAAGGCGCCGGCGGAATTCACCTTTGCAGCTATGCCGCTGGAGCCGGTGGTCGTACAGGTACCTGCGGGCCTGCCCTCGGCGCTACTGGAACGGCGGCCGGATATCGCGGCTGCAGAACGCACAATGTCAGCTGCAAATGCTCGTGTGGGCCTAGCTAAGTCGGCATTTTTCCCCAAGCTAGACCTGACCGCTGCATTCGGATACGAGTCGGCAACCCTCGGTAACTTGTTCCACTGGTCTAGTAGGACATTCCTGCTCGGGCCGCTTGTTGGTACTGCGTTCTCGGTGCCGTTGTTCGACGGTGGACGTCGTGATGCAGCGTTGGACAGCGCGCAAGCCAGTTTGGACGAGGACGTTGCACAGTATAGGCAGCAGGTGCTCGTGGCGTTTCGCGAAGTAGAGGACAGTTTGGCTGACTTGCACCTGCTGAATATCCAAACCGCCGCACAGACATCGGCAGTAACAGCCGCGCAGCGCGCTGGACATCTTTCCCAGATCCAGTATGACGAGGGACAAGTCAGCTACCTAGAGGTTATTGACGCGCAACGACAGATTCTGCAGGCGCGACTACAACTAAACCAACTGGCCGGGGCTCAAGCCGCCGCCACCGTAAGTTTAATACGCGCGCTCGGTGGCGGTTGGGATGAGACGGTGGGCCAAGTCGCGACGCGTTGACAAGTGCGTAGGGCGCGTCAATTCAAATTGCATGCAGTGACATCGCAGTGCTCATCACGGTGACCACTGCGATAGATGTGATGAAAACCTTGCGCGCCCATCGGGTATCGTCGCGAGTTGTGAGGCCGGCTATCGCTACCGCCAGCCATCCCGCACCAGCGACCAGCATGGATAGCATATAGAGACCTCCTGCGCCGAGTGCGCCCAGCGATAGCGAGGCAATCATAAATGCGATGATGTAAAGAATGATGTGTCGCTTAGCTGTAGCGTAACCTCTCACCATAGGCAATACCGGAATGGCAGCAGCACGGTAGTCAGCGTCGCGGAATATAGCAATGGCGTAAGAGTGCGGCATCTGCCATAGACTGAACATTACAAGCAGCATAAGCGCTGTAACGTCGAAACCGCCTTGCACCGCGCAGTAGCCAACCACGGGTGGCATTGCGCCGGAAATACTACCGATAAGTGTGCCATGCACGGATTGCCGCTTCAGACATAGCGTATACAAGCCCACGTAGACGGCGTAGCCCAGCAATACCAGCATAAGCGGCAGCAGTCGCTGGGTCGCCGTGTATAGCACTCCTACCCCAACTAATAACAGTAGCGCCGCATAGCCGAGTGCTGCCGGAATTGCGACGGCACCGCTAGCCATTGGCCTCCGTCGAGTTCGCAGCATGAGCCTGTCGATGTCGCGATCAATGACGTTGTTGACAGTACATCCTGAAGCCACAATTAGCGACACCCCGCTGGCTACCAGTGCTCCTTGTTTCCAGTCAACCTGGCCGTGTGTCGCCAACAAGAAGCCGCCGGTCACGGAAATCAGATTACCTAGAACGATACCGGGTTTGGTCAGCGAGAGATAAGCTCTGCTCATTTGTAAGGCCCAGCTCATTTAGGCTCGCAGCGCAGGAGTTGCGCGTGTATCAAGCTCAAGCTCGGCAATGACCGGTCTTGCGACTTCGGGCAGGACCATTCTGGCTCTGGTGTTAAGAAATTTTTGACGACTTTGATTGGGTTTCATATTAGGTCTATTCAATTGTAAGAGTGCTGGTCGCGCAAATTCTATGACGATTCCTTGGAATAAAAAGGACTTATTTCCCTTAGTTCCCGTCGTTCCAGATGTCAGTTTTTTTATGTCTGAAATAGAGGGAAATACGACGTTTGCGATATTCAAGGTCTGCGTTAACATGCGTTCTGTATCGACTAGAGGACTAGAAATGGACCAAGCAAAGCAATTCAGCGACGATCGGTCGCAGCTTCGCAAGATGCGCTACGCATCATTACTTGAAGGCACCACGCTGTTGTTACTGCTTGGTGTCGCGGTGCCGCTTAAGCATTTAGGCGGATGCAGCGGCCTAGTCTCCATCATGGGGCCCACGCACGGACTAGTCTTCCTACTATATTTCTGGATGTTAGTGCAGACTCTTTCCAATGGCGATTGGACACGCGGCGATGCGTTGCGCATGACATTGGCCGCTCTAGTTCCGTTTGGTGCCTTCGTCAACGAACGGGCACTGGCCCGGCGCGCAGTTACGCTCTCGACCTCTGCGTGATTGGAGCTAGCATGTTGTATCTTGTCTTGAAAGCGTTGCACGTTGCTTCAGTCATCACTTGGATAGGAGGCATGCTGACAGTTGCGATTATTCTGGCTTGCAATCGTCTGCAGCACAGTCAAGTTATTTACTGGCTCAGTGGTTTGCGGGCGTGGGACCGGCGGGTGACTACTCCAGCTATGTTGCTAGCATGGGTCCTTGGACTTGGGCTAGCATCGTTAGGACATTGGTTTCCGCAGGCTTGGCTGATGGCAAAATTGGGTCTCGTCCTGATCTTGTCAGGTTTCCATGGCATGCTTGTTGGGAGACTTCGCAGCCTCTCCTCACGTCCTCTGGCGGTTGCTTTACCTGGTGGTTTCGCGACTGCCATCGGTATTATCCTAGCGGCAGCCATCATTACTGTCGTTGTCATTACGAAGCCGCATGTCTATTGAATTAATTGAGCCGACGATGCTGCTGACAGGTGCCAGTCGGGGCATTGGGCACGCTACTGTTCGTCTATTTCACGAGAATGGGTGGCGAATAATTACCGTGGCACGTTCGCCGTTCTCGTCGGACTGCCCATGGATGGGCGGCCCAGACCAGCATATAGAGGCGGACTTATCCGACCCCGATTGCTATGGCCGGGTGGCGGATGAGGTACGCCGGCGCCTGCCGCAGGGGCGCCTCTCTGCCATTGTGAATAATGCGGGAGTGTCACCCAAGTTGGATGGTGGAGCACGAATGGGTATCAGTCAAACGCATTATGCAGACTGGCTCGACACCTTCAACATCAATCTATTCGCAGCGGCGGAACTGTCGCGTCATCTTCTTCCAGAACTAAAAGCGGCACGCGGCAGTATTGTAAATATCACCTCAATTGCTTCGGCTCGCGTGCATCCGTTTGCCGGCGCGGTGTATGCTTGTTCCAAGGCCGCACTCGCGGCGCTCACGCGCGAGCAAGCATCTGAGTTCGCTGCATTAGGAATACGTGCAAACGCGCTCTCTCCTGGGGAGATCGACACAGCCATCTTATCGCCCGGAACGGAAAAGATTGTTGAAACCCAGGTTCCAATGAACCGCCTCGGTGAGCCCGGTGAGGTAGCCGAAGCCGTGCTGTTTCTTTGCTCTGAGCGTTCTTCCTACATCAACGGCGCTGAAATCCAGATTAACGGAGGACAGCACGTTTGACGCGTGGATAATATTCAAGCGGTTGTTGCGGGCGACGCTTGGTGAAGAAGATCCATTGGAATTATTTCCGATAGCTCGATTCTAGGGAAACCGCGAACTAGATCTGGGGATTCGCCATACCTTCTTAATTTGGCGAACCCAGATCGACGAATGCGACATTCATCTTGAGCGCGGAGTGCTTGCCGTTGAGGCGGAGCTTGGTTGGCCTTTAACTCGATTTCAAGTTCTTGATTAAGTCGTCGGCCGGAGTATGAAATATGCTTCGGCCGGCGCATGCTTTTTAGCACTGTTACGCAATCGGCTTTTTCACTCTGTGGAACACATCTCTGTGCCCCTCCATTTCCTGTTTCACTTGCGCGAGAAAATCTTCCGGCCCAGCTACTGCGTGTTGATATCCCCATTTTTTATGTGCCAATGCCAAGGCAAACGGAACTCCATGGACACGATCGATAATCAACAACCGGTTGCCTTGATCGTGCAGAAGCTCCCGACCATTTTGGGAATACACGATGTCGCCGCTGATCAAGACCTCGCGTATGCAGCCGAATTCTGAGATCATTTTTTTGTCATCGATAATAGAGAGTGTGCCCTTGATGAAGCACGCATCGGGAAGGGTTGCGCGGGCGACGGCATGACGGCGCAACTCGGTTACGCACTGCTCATCGCCGCGTGACCGCAGAAATATCTGATAAAGCGCCCAATCTTTGATCTGCAGTGTCTCTTGCCTGAGTAAAAACTCTCTTTGCCGATCGCCGAACCGCTGACTTGTCCTGCGGGTTTGATATTCGCGCTCAACGTCTGCCAGAAATAGTTCCCTAAAGTGGCGAGGCATCTTGTTGAGGTAAAGGGCGAATCTTCGATAACTGTGCTCCTTATCAAGATCGGAGCGTTCTTCCTGGAGGCAGTCTCGCAAGCGTTGTAGCTCCAACCTATATTCTTCCAGAACGCGCATCCGAAGTGATCTTCGAGTCATCGTGAAACTTCGCCACAAAGTAGGTTCAGGACTGTACTTGTCAGGATTGCAGTTCGCTTCAAAATGGCTTTGACGTTCAACCGTATTCTTTAGTGTTGAGAGTGCTGCGCCGAATGGCATTCGCAATTCCTGTGTCAGGAAGTCGATGGCATTCAAGTGCCTATTGCCACAGCGAATCCGCCTTGACGGCACTGGCGGCCCGCCTGAACTATCTTGGCCTGCAATCTGATATTTGGATCGCACTAAGCCTACCTTGTCGACCATCTCCTGAAGGAGAAATTCTAAATCTACAACTTGGTTATAGCGCTCAACAAAGATTATATTTTCCGCACGTTGGCTCTTCGTGAACTCTTGTTTGTTCCGAACCTTCTGAGAGATCGCCGTGTCGTATCTCCGGCCCGTAGCTTTGGAAGGCGAGGGTAATTGAAGACGCGGTAAGCGAAGTGTCGCCCTTATATCGAGCTCGGACAGCTGTTTCTGAAAGGATAGGGAAGCTCCGATCTTATTGTAAAAGGCAATTTCTTTCTGTCTAAGCACGTTCAGCTTTTCTTCCCGCCCCATCGCCTTGTACGCTTTCGGCAATCCACCAGGGAAGTATTTGATCTCCTTCGCACGGATGGAATTCCAATCGGTTATTAGAGCCATGATCGAGTCATCAGTCCTCCTTGGACTTCCGATTGCTTTATAGCTATCGGTGTCTAGAGCGGATAGATATTCTTTCTTGTCATGGTGACTGAGCGCCAAGAAAGATTCTTTAAAGACATTGTGCCGTAAGTTTATGAAGTGGTCATGCCCAGGTGGTTTTATAGCCTCATATTCGTTTGCGCGGCCTAAATTCACTGTTTTATGATTCCCGATACTTTTAAGGTGTGCTCGAAATTCTGATGTTGTGGAAATGTTTCGATCCATTATGTGACATAGGAGGGTGCTTTTAAATTGAGCCGAGTCTCCAAGAAATACGTCGCCCTTGGAACGTTGCAATATGTTTGACTGCATTGTGAAGTCGTTTCTTCCGCTATCTCTAGGGGATATTGTTCCGTATTTCCTATTCAGATACTCCTGAATGGCGTCAAAGTAGGCTATGTTATGGTTGTAATTTCCCCAGGGATTAAAAGCCTGATTGCTTAGTAAGTTAAGATTGGGAGTTATTATGTGCATGTGCGGTAACCTAATTAAGGACTTTCCGTCAGCCGTTAAAATTCTCTTTTTTCTAGGCAAGTGAATCTCGGCATAAATGTTGTATTCGTCAGGGTGATATGCTGAAAATAAAATTTTCTTTATGTCTTCTAGCATTGAGGCAAATATGGATGCGTCCACCATATCTTCTTTTAAGGAAAGGGTCATATGATGATACTTGATTCTATTTGACTTTATGCTATTTATTATTTCATCCATTAGATCAATATTTCCAAAAGGGATTCTTTCATCAAGTTCGTCTCTTGTGCTTTCTCGTCCTTTTTTAGTTCCGAAAATTAAATAATTTTTAATTCCTTTTCGAGCGCCGGTAACACGTATTAATGTCATTTTGTTTCCTGTGTAATTGTATTGATAAAATTCAAAAATCTCCATGAAGCAACTGCTGCAGTTCTTCTAGGTAGTTTGTTAGATCATTGGCTTCTGATTTCTCATGCGGCTGTAGTAGTTGGGGTATGTTTTCGACAATGAAATCCAGCTTTTGATTTATGGAGCTCAAGTAAGCTAAACGACGCAAAATGTGTTCTGGTAGGCGTTTTTCTAGTTCTGTCTTTTTAATGATTTTTTCTGCCGCCCGTGCTCGTTTTTCTAAATCCTCTGTTGATTTCATATCGGAATTAATCGTCGATAGATCATGGTCAAAAACTTTCGATCTGAAATAATCTGAAGCATCCACGCCGTGTGCCAAGGCTAGTGCTTTAAATTGATCACGCTCTTCTTCTGTTAGTCTGATGTTGACTTGTTTTGTTTTCATGTTTTCTCCAGCCACGTCAGGGGCGTAATGGGATTCAAAGGCGCAGCCTTTGGCACATAACGTATAGCAGACACGTCAGTGTGTGCTATACGTTTGGCGTGCCTGGTTTTTAAAAAATTGCGTCTTGTAACCGTGCGCTATACACTTTATTTATTCTAGTCCTTAAATCTTTGATTTTTTTCGAAAATGGCGGCAATTTCTGGAATTTTGCTTTTTGATGAATTTATTTGTGAATGCGCATGTATTTGTTGATAAATGAGAATTGAATCGCCGTACTGATCCTATTTCAGTAATGAAAGGCGGTAGTAAATCTTCTGCACTATTAAGAAAATTTTGGAGTTGGGTATAGAGATGGCCGAATAGACGGATAAAGCGCCGAGCAGCCGACATAAGATCGGTCGGAAACTGACGTGGAAGCGGCGGGACTTGCGTTAGCTGTGGCCTGAGCGTACGTAGCAGGCGTGTTTAAGGCCGCGTTGCGAAAGCTATGACGGCACTTCGCTTCTGGATAGTCTTGAGATGTCGACTGGAGATGTTAATCGTAGCCAGAGCAACTAAATATAGTTCTGAGCGAACTACGCTTATAGAACCGTATACTCGAGTTGCGGTTTTCGCGTGGGGCGCGTGGGAGAGGGCCCTCTTACGGAGCGACAACCTCGGGCTGAAGCTCACGGAAGCATGACCAAAAAGGCTTAAGGCGGGGCGTTGGTAGGGCGTGTTTCGGCGTTCGCCCTGAAATTCCTCATTAAATATGTTCCTTCTCTTTCTCAATTTCGGCGCTAGATTCAGTTAGTATCATTCCTTGCCGCATCGCGTGAGCAACCCTCACCATCGCAGCTAGAGTCTTTTTTCCGGCAAGTAGATCCCTCTGCATCCCCTGATGTCTCATCTGCGTCTTAAGCGAGTTCCAATTACGTTCAAAGCTGAAAAATTTCTCATATCTGTCAAATCCTGATATTCGATAAATCCAAGGAAATACTCTTACTCCTTTCTTCCCTTTGAAGCTTTCCAATTCATATCCTTCCAATACTATGTCTCCTGGCAATAAATTTATAACAGGTTGATTTATAATTTTCCCAGGAATATTGTGGAAATTCTCTACACGGCTTGGTAGCGGCAATGCGACGCCGTCAGAAATTAGCTTCATCCAACTTCTCTTGATCAAAAAAGAACTGCGTACCTTCCTTAGACTGAATTCGCCGTGTTCTGTAACGTAAATGTCAAAAATATATTGGTCGTGCATATTGGACTCTAAAAAGTTGAATACGATATTTAAACATATACGTGAGTCTAAAATTTCGCATCAATGCAGAGTGGGCCATAAATTTTAATTTTATGAGAAAAAATTATCCGTGGTCATGAGTTAATTACTTATGTCCGGTGTGGCTGAGCTTTGCCAAACTTCATTCGGACATCATCCATCATTAGAATTTCAATTATAAAAATCCTATTTTCCGACGAGGCTGCTTAGGCAGTTTGATGTCTGCAGCAGTAATAATGTCGCGGTTCGCCAGTAGAGCGCTGCCTATGGCGTCTGCTGCGTGTTGTTTGACAAGGCGAGGTGAGGCCAGCGCTGCCAGCGCGTCGATGGCTGAAGGGTGGAAGACCAGATCCCTGGTATCGAGTTCATCTGACAGTTGGTGCGTGATTCGGATAGCGATACGTTTTTTCACCTCGTCGCAAAGTGATATCTGGAACTCGCGAAAACGACTGCGTATCGGAGCAGAAATCAATTCTGGCCAATTGCACGTTGCAATGAAATTGTAATTCGACACGTCGACTGGGATGTCGATGCATAAATCGACAAAGCGCGTAGCGGTATGGCGCTCAAGCAGACTGAGCAAGGGGGCGCTCGGATCAGATCCGGCAATTCCTCCTGTGCCGCAACCTTTATCCAGTTCATCCAGTAGGACAAGCGGGTTCCCAGTACACTCTCCTTCATGCTCTTGCATCGACAGTAACAAGATCTTCCCGGGCGAAGAATTTACGTAAAAGCTCGATGATCCGGCCAAGTCGTAGTTGTTTTGAGCGGATGCCATATCGATCTTCTTAAAAGCAGTTCGAAGTATTTTTGATAATGAAGTTGCGAAATCTGTCTTCCCTGTCCCGGCTTCGCCAATCAGCAAAATTGGGGTCATCCGTAGTACGTTATCACCTCGACGTTTGGCAAGCATGGCTGCCCGCACGATGTACTGTATGACCTCTCCGAATTGCTCGAATTGATCTTGGAGTGCCCGAAGAGAGAAGAAGAAGTTTTCGTCTATTTGGCGTAGTTTCCTAAACCGCCCATGGACAATCAGTTTCTTTATGATCCGGAAATTGCGACTTTGAGATTCCAGGTCGCCGGCCTCTGTAGTCTCGATCGCAGCAAGCACGTCCTTTTTGTCGAAGAGTTGAACTTTGGGGCCGTCGTACTCTGCAAGCGGATCAAAGAAGTCTTCCGACAAAAGGTAGGCGAGTTCTTCTTCCGGTGAGGTCCGTTGCGCCTTTGGCTTTGGTTCAGTGGTTGTCTCCGCCACGGGAGGGAACTCAGAATCGTTATGAGTCGCGGATAGATCTAAATGACCGTGTAGACGCTCAAAAGGATCACGGGAGTGGGGGCCAGAGTCCTGAGTGGCTTGTGATTCATTGTGGATGAATTCAAGGCTGAGTTGACAATGATGTTTTTGTTCGAAGGTTTGCTGCAATTTTGGCTCCTGCCATACTAGGTAGGAGACTTATTGTAGGCATATTATTTTTGTCCGCAACAAAATTTTAAGATTTAATTCTCAACATCATTTGAAAATTCTTGCAAATTTTCTACATTCTGGTATGGGAGCGTGGTGAACCGCGACGTGACCAGCAAACGTGAAAACAAGCATTCCGCAGGCCGTCAGAAAAAAGGAACTCTGCATGTCGAAACCTCAATTTTAGTTCTTGGCCTCTTTGTTGCTTTGTTGCTTTGTAGCTTTACCCCTTTACCATTCAAAAAATCGTTGGAAGCCGCATTTTTTCGAGAAATGAGCTTCCTAAATTTTTTATAAAGTTAATATGCGTCCATTATTAAATCGTCAGCATTCGGCGTGAAATTACTGTCTCTGCAATTTTCGTTAATGTGTGACTCCCAATGCGTCGAAATTCTTTCAAGGTGTGCAATTGCTTTGATCGAGTCGCTATTGTTTGCAATATAGGAAAGAGAGATGACGCTCTGAACCATATATTTCTGATTGCTCCAGCCGACGTAATTGATGAAATATTGATTGAGCCTCTTCGGTATTGTTATCGAATTGGATGCCAGATATCTTTCATACTTGACAATTTCATTGTTCATCAAGGGAATGACATTTTGATCACCTCGAATATTCTCGTTGTTTATTATGTAAGCCAAATGCCAGTGATCATCGATAAATTTGTTTGGATCACCATGGGGAACACATCCTGAGACCGTCACAGAATCGTAAATGAGGTTTGCCATGCGCAGATTGTTGATGGCAAGATCTATTCGCGCTACAACTTGTTCTTGACGCTGCTCATCCATAAAAATTTCCTTTATGGCCAGATAATCGAGTGTCCTGTCCCCTTTTTGTGCTTGGAAGACGGTCAAGTGGGTCTTTTCCGAACAGTGCGGTTTGGCGACGTGCTGAGTATTCTTCCAATGCCAAGAGATGACTGACGGATCTACGCCGCCACGCGCCTGCTGTTTGTAATTTTTGTAGAAGAAAATTAGCAGCATTACGGCGTCACGTTGGGCGTCTGGCAGATAGATACCGCTTTTCGAGCATTGCACGACGCAATCTATGAGCTTGCCGAATGGCCCCACTTCGCCGGTCGTTTCATTAACCAGGGAATCTGGAAGATAGATTGGATCTTTAATTACACCGCCACCCCGTTTGATAAAGAAGCCTTTTTCGGTTAGCTTTTCTGCAATGTATCCGTGGTCAGATAGCCATTTCAAGGCCGTCATAGCGGCAATTTGGGAAATGCCTAAGTAGTTTTTTATAGAGCGAATTGACCATCTTGAATTGGCTTTTGCACCCTGACCACGCCTGATTAAAATCATGCATAAAACACAATTTATATCTGCAGATCGGCTTCCGATATCAAGTAGTTCGGGAAGATCGATTTTGAAGAAATTGCCAATTTGTACTTCGAGTTTTGTCATGTTCGACTTCTCATTGCTGATTCAATAGGCGTCATGCTAGCAGCGGCGAGATGGGCAAATTTTCAAAACGAGGTAGTTTTCCGAAATATTTGCATTTCAGCGTGAAATTTTTTCGGTTTCAGCGAATGATATTGTCGAAATGTTAGCAGCTGTGCCTTAGTGCGGTAGCGCCTATGGGGGCCTGAGGTCTGCAATAGCTGTTGTTGCCAGCGTTGGACAAAAAACGGCCATCACGAATGTTCACTTATGGTGTATATTTCCATGCGGGAATATTTGAGGAATGAAGATGCGGGAAATGTTAACAAAGGCATATTGCTTTGAGTACAATTTCATCGAGGAAGCAGTATCCGCTAAGAACAGGTGGTTGAGGACAAGTGAAGCTGACCATTGGTTCTGTTGCAAGTGTCGCGTACCTATCTTTCCTAAGGTTTCTTCATTGCAGAACTGTTTTTACTCTGCATTCCCGAGCCGGCCGCATGAGCCAGGCTGTCCGCATAAGAGTGTCGACACCGAACCGGGGAACGGCAAGCCTGGGACATACGTTTCCATTCCACCACCGCCTATTTTTCCTGATGTTCTTGGCCAGCCACCGGTAAAAGTCCGGCGTAAATTTGTCGAGCCCAATGAGGAAGCTCTCGCTCAGATGATAGGAGCAGCGCCTATCGCCCATATCTACGGAAATCTGGGTGACGTAGTGGATGCGTGGACTGAAATTCCCGAATCGTCGAGACCAAGTCATTCATTGGCGGTCGGCGAGTTTTTAGCGACATATGAAGACATCTTTATTAACTTGGAAAGACGTTATCAAATTCCCGATGCACAGTTTTGGCCCCAGAGAATCTACCACTTCGAGGCAAAACTGACCCCAGGCAAAGTTCCAGGTATTTTTTTTGTCAAAAGTATTGCTAATTTTGATGGCGAAAACGGTCGCCTCCCAATCACTGCACGGGTCAAGGTTACATCAGATGTCGAGGCGAAAATTCCCGGGATCGCCAATCGATTGGCAAACCTAAAGGCCGTTAAGATATTTTGGAATGGAGATGCCCCGATATTTTCTACGGCCGGCATCGGCCCGGCGTACGCGTTAGGTGAGGGGGGCTATGTTAAGTTTGATAGTTTAGCCGTCCGCGCTCGGTAGATATCCTCTAGGCGAAGTGCCGTTGAGGACGTTCTCATTACGCCGGCCTGTAAACTGCTTGCGCGAGCCAGGCGGCCATCATGGTTCTACAACGAGAGTCGAAAAGGACGCAGCCGGCATTTTACGAGCAGCGCAACGAGTCAAACAAGTCGTCTATTGTTTTATCTGTATCTAGCTGTTCGTGGCGCATTTCTTTCCAATCATCGGCCTGCTGATCAGCATACGCTTCTTGGCGCTCGATGAATTCCGCTTGCGCTTCTTCTACCGCGTGAAGAGGACCTTCAAAATCAACATTTGTAAATCCCGCTATCGCCGCTAGGCCGCGTTCCAAGGTCGAATACTCGACCTCGGACTGGCACTCCCCAAGCTCGACGCGAAAGTGACTTTCCCGGTAGTTTCTTGCCGCAGCCTCCAACAACTGGTGCAACGGCGGATCAACCTCCTCCGGCCTGATCGTCTTCAATAGGTCATGAAATTCGTCGGAAGTGCAGCCCTCACGCGCAGACGCCGCGAGCGCGAAAATGATACGCTTACGCGTTTCCGGCTTGGCGGTGTTAAATTGCACGCTGCTGGACTCGATTTTTGCGAGCAGTTCCACCCCATCACCGATATCGGCTGGCGTTTCATTCCAATCCGCAATCAGCTTTTCAACACTTGCCACGGCAACCTTGGAAAGCGACGCTGAGGACAGCACTTCGGCGACCTGCAACAGTAGGCTGACGCGGGTTTCAATGCTGTCGTCGATACGCGTGATTCCGCCGCTTACTTTCAGATACGACGGCGCGTGGAGCAGCCGTTCAAATGCGACTGCGACGCGATCCGATTCTGCCATTAGATACCGCATCACTGCCGGCGCGTCAGCGCGGGCAAAATTCCATATCCGCCGGACCTGCTCGAATCGGATGGCGCCCTCAATCATGTCGAGGGCGTTTGGCACATCGTCCAGCACTACCATGTTGAGCATATCTAAAACCGAGGGATCGATCACCTCGATCACCACCCCCGGCCGGATAAACGAGCCGTTGAGTTCCGCAAGTGCGCTGCGCCAATCTGCGGGACTGGTTGCGAAGCCATAACGTTGCGCGCGTAAGCCGTGGAGGTTTTGAAACAGTCGCTCCAATGTCAGCGGGCCAATTCTGCCGCCGACCGAATAGAGCGCCAATAGCAAGCTGTGCGCCGCGCTACTGATCTGGTGCTCATATGCGTGACGCCATATTTCAGCAGGATTGGCAAGCAGCCCCCTGACAAAATCAGCGTATTGCTCGGGGCCTACGTCCTTGACACGTCTGAACGTTGACAACCACTCGATGAGGCGCGGGTTGAATTTTTTATGCTTGACGATCTCGTGGTAGAAGCGATTGGTCAGCAGCACCGTTCGGTAGTTTTCAGGCAGATCGCTGAAGTAAACGTGGTTGTACAGGATTTCCGCCCGTTGCCCCAACGAGTAGTCACGGATCTCAAGCACACAACGGCTGCCGATCAGATCCGAATGCTTGAGTTTCTCAGATGTGGCGATTGCCTGCATCAGAATGTGTTCGCGCGTGGTCATTACCAATCGCGCGTTGGGCGAACCTTTGATCAACTCGATAAAATCCAGAATCGCCCGGTCTTCGTTGCGTGTGAAGGCGGTTGCCCGTTCACCCAGGAACGTCGCGCCGATGAAATCGTCGAAGTAGAAGATTTGCTTGCGCCCCTGGTGGAAACGCTCTCGCCCAGTCTGAAAATCGGTCAAGATCGATATGGGTTCGTACCCCTCGCTGGTAAAGTAATACAGCAGCATCTTTGCCAGCGTTGTTTTTCCAACGCCAGGCGGCCCCGAAATGATGGCGACGTGATCGTTGCTGAGCATGTTTTGTGCTCTGGGATATGCGTCACTGCTGACGTAGCGCTTGATGTCGCTATAGACGCGTTCGACTTCGAACTCGCTTTGAACGACAGACGCATTGTGGAGTGCACGATCCAAGACCGCCTTACTGGCTAGCCATAGCTTGAAGTGTCGGTTTTCTACATCGGAATGCACCGAGAGCAGATTGTTAAGATCATCCTTGCCCAGAATATCGCCAGTGGCAAGGGGGATGCCAAACATATTTTGAATGGCGGTCTTGTTGTGTGGCGACAAACCAACCGAGGTGACGAGGATATACCGGGTTGGTCGCAGCTTCGCGACTTTGCCCGCTTCACTCGTCAAGTCCCGCAACAATCTAGCCAGCCCGGATTCCGCATAATGCTTGCATTGCACAATGATGGCACCAGTGGCGCTAGCATGACGAAAATCGATGCCGTCATCCTTGCCAGACTTGAACGACTCTAAAAAGACTTGGTCTCGAGCTTGGATCAAATCCCTAGAAAGCACTTCGAAATCGTGAGGGGAAAGCTGCTTAAAGTCGTAATTGGGCATCGGTTATGTGGCGGCAAATAATTGGCATGATGACTATGGCTATTTCTGCGAGCAGTTGTCAAGTGCGTGGATGGGAATTTGGGGATTCGGATATGCTGCCCATTTACAGGTGTTCGTGCTGAGATCGAACTTGACGTCGCAGCGCCTTCGACTCTCGTAGCAGAGCATTTGCTTAACGATGAGGAAAGCTGGAGATGCACAAGGAATGGGGCGTTGGGTTCAAGACACCCAAGGGGCCGTTCTTGCTGTGACGAATCACCTCTAAGCGGAGCACCGTGGTCTGCGCGATATGGATGGATATGGCGGGCTACGCACCGATGTGATCGGCGCAATGCGTTCATCCGGACGCGTCCGCCATAATCGCTGGCGGGTATAACGGGTTCGTGCCGAACGCCTGATCGTACCTGAGCGAGCGGTAGTGGGTACGATCCTCCCAGTCGGGACAGTATAGCGCGGTTGCCGTCAGCCAGTCCTCGGCGCCGGCGATCACTTGCTCGGCATGGGCCAGCAATTGATAGGTCGAAATGATTTTGAAGCGTTCGGAAACAGGAACCGCGAGATCCGCGTGCCAGTCTTTCTCCAAGGCGGCGGCACGCTGACGCAGTTCGTGCTGCCAAGTCGCGCGCGCTGTGTCATCCAGGCATTCGACGATGTAGCCGATTAGTGGGAAGTCAAAGGCGCTTTGCTTGACGCCGCTGACATGACTCGAATAGTCGGTACGGCCGAAGTCCCACAGCAACCATCGCCGATATGCCGCGCTCCAAAGTCGCTGCCGTCGCTGTGGCGTCGCCTCAGTGCTGAACGTTAGCAGTGCGGCTGCAACGTGCTGCCGGTTCTCTTCGTAGTCGCTGAGCGACGCCACGTAGGTATCGATTGCCTCGTCGGGGGCGTCGGCGAGCATCGTCCCCATGACGTTTTGCAACTGCGGATAGCGGCCTGGGTATTCATTGAACACGGCCTGCCAGCGCGCCCATTCGTCGGGAACACCAGCGGCTTCTTTCAGCAGGGATTTCCACTCTGCCGGAAAGCTGCTTGCTCCCATCGCCGCCATGTGTGCGGAGTGAAACACCGTCCAGAATCTGAGCGTCCAGTTGTCAACGGTGGCCGCGAGCCGCAGCGATTCCGCAGCGGGCGCCTGCAGTACATAGGTGTTGACTTCGAAAAAATCGTGCTCATTTTCAAAGAAGGCTCGTAAGCTTGCCGGATGTACTCGCGCCAATGCGGCGTAAGCTTGCTGCTTGAGCGGCGACTGGAACTCGTAGGCATTTCGCTGCACGATCCACTGTAGCCCTTTCCAGTTGCGCGCGGCGGCTTGGGCGAGTATGCCGGGTATTTGGTCGGCGTCGTACCGAAAGCGCGCGGACAGACTTATGCCGTTAACACGGCAGGCTCTGACGATACCGCGCAGATCTTCAATCAAGGGTGGGGGAAAGCTGGTGGCCGCCTGACACAGCTTGTCCCAAAGCCGCCCGTCGCAGTCCATCAACGACGTCAGCGCCAGTAGCTGCTGCAGGCAGAATGGCTGTGGTAGGTCCTGCGTATCGTTTGCCAGCGCTTGGGCAAGCCATGTAAAAAGCCCGTCGTATTGCTTGCACTCGTCATCGCTCAACTCGGTATGGCCGAACCCCAGGAAGGTATAGGCGTCGCGCAGCGCTCTCCTAGTTAAGTTGAATTGCTCCGAGACGCCGTCAGCCGTCAGGTTGAAGCAGTTGGCGGGGGAAAAAGACAGCGCGCCGGCGGCCCGTCTGACGATGTCGTTGAGTAGATCGTTCCTCTTCATTTGTATTTCCAAACAAGAAATTCTGCGTCCTGGCTTTGCTGCCAGAAGTCCTCGAATGCCTGCTGCACCGGCTCAGGGTAAGCTACTTCCTGTACGATGCAGTGCTGAGCCCCTATATGGTTGATGGAAGCGCCCAGCGACCAGGCACGTGTGCGGTCGCGTCCCAGACCCGGAAAGATTAGGAAGCGGTCGTGGAAGCTGCCCTTTTCTGTGGAGCTTAGGCGATATTCCAGACGCATGCGGGCCGGTGTCTCAAAGGCCGTTTCGAGCGTGCGGTGTTGTGTCTCGATCCACTTCTGTCGCTTGCTGTCATCGGACATGTCCGGTACGCCATCGGCCTGCCTAGTTTGCGCGCCGGTTTCGTGCAGGCTGGCACCTTTGGTCGAAGTCAGCGCACGCAATTCGGTGCCTGTGTCCGTGCAAAACGTCAGAGTATTGAGAATGTCGTTAGCAGACAGGTAGGGATCCCACAAGTAGACCGCACCCTGATTGACGGTGCGTATCAGTTCCCTCAGATCCTGCAGCGCGCGCATCTGCTCGGCTTGCGCATGTGCTGTTCCTTGGCCATATTGTAGGAATCGCCTGGACTCGATCAGCTGTTTCATTTTCTCCTTCAGCTCCCGGCGTCCGCGCCAGTCGGTTTCCCTTGGAAGCATGGCCGTCCATGCGGCGCGCCCGCCGCCTGACGGCTCCCAAACAGCAACTTTATGGGTGACAATCTGCCTGCCGGGTTCTTCCACGCTGAACCGGCGGGGTTCGACTAAGGTGCTGTTGTATGACTCGATCGTTCTGGTCTTCGTGTGCACCTGGGACGGCGCTGTCGCCGCCAGCAGCATGCCGTTTTCGGTATCGTATACAGAAAATTGGAGACTGCCGGCAAGGGGAGGGATTTGCCATTGCAGATGTCCGACAGGGAGCGGTGCGCGCTGCAGACTGATCAGTCCTTCCTGCTCGACGCGATAGTCGACTGCAACCGCGCGCGGCGCGATACACGGATTCCACGCTACTTGCAGATCCACGGGTGCGCCCGGACGGCGGCGGAATTCAACCATTAAGGCATTGGCGGGCACCTGCAACACGATATCGCCGATGCGGTCGGGTACCCGCGATAGATTCAGCGGCAGCAGCGTGCCCAGCCATACAGAAAGCTGTTCCACCAGCGCGTCCCGCGTCACCAAGTCCTGTAACGTCGATTTTGCGTGGTCCTTGAGTTCGAGTACGTAGGAGCCAGACCAGAAATTGTTCTTCAGTACGCTGTTGAGAGGTATGCTGGACCACGCGTCCGGCGGACAGAACAAGGCCGGCGATGCGTGCAGTGCGCCGATGATCAGCGCGGGCATGCCAGGCGGCAGCCAGATGCCGTCGCGGCGATAGCGCTCAATGCACTCCAGCACGGCGTCGATTGCGACTGGGCGCCGGGTCACGCGGAATTGCCATCCTTTCAGGCCGCTCAGTTTTTTGCTTTTTTTTGATAAAAACGGGTCGCAGGGCGACGGCGGCATGTCGCCCTGTTCAGCGATATAGACCGAGAACACATTGTGCACTTCCTTGGTACTTGTGCCCTGAACCTCACGGAAGGCGATCAGTTCCACCGCTTCGAACCAGGTGTAGTGCCCGAGCAATCCTGGCGCCAGCAGGTACTTCAAATCGCTTACCGCTTCCTGCAGATGTTCTTTCTGTTTTGACTCTTGCATCGTGTTGTCCGACCTGTATCGGCGTTCATTGGTTTCACTGATTAAACGTCCGCCGTGCGCCGCGATGTAGGTGGCGTGCGGCATCCATAGCGGTAGCAGGGGAGGCCGCCTTGTCGCGGTGTATTACACCAGATCCTGCCGCTACTCGCAAATCGCATTGTCTTGTTTCTCGGAACGCGGCATGGCAAGGAATGGCAGCCCTCCTTCCTTGCAGGTTGTGTATTCCGGTTAAAACCAACCAGTCGTTCTTGTTCAAAGCCAGCCAAGTATTCGCCTGATGAAGGCCAACCTTGTATTACATGCGAGCCAGCAAGATGATCCATCCGCCCGTCGACGGGGATCGGGCGAGGGGCGAATTGGACGCAGGCTACGACGACATCGTCGCGAACGCCTTGGCCTTCATGGGGCTTAATCCGGGACTCGGAGCAAGCAGGCGGCCGTGCGACTAGCAGGTTACCTGAAGTCCAAGTTTTAGTGTTCTATGCCCATAGGGCGTATGCCGCAAGCGTCAAGGATGGCATCGCCCGTGATCTCAGCATTCCGCACTCTTTGTAGTAGTTGAGCCTTGAGGATCGGCGCTCAGGGCTTACCAGTCTTATTCCACTCTATCAACGAGTTATACAGATCCAACTTGATCTTCCCGAGCATTTCGTTTTTATAATTTTCTTTGTCGAAACCAAGAGCGTGCTGCTCGCTGAAGTGGAAGCGAAAGCCCTTGTTGGATACCTTGGGATTCAAAATGGGATTCTCTTTCCAGTGCTGGATGGTTTGCACGAACACCTCGAGCATGCCATGGTGTCCGACGAAACGTTCGTTGAGCAGGAATGTGTCGGCCGAATTCCTAGCGGAGGCACTTCTTTTGTCGAATTGCAGTGTGAGTCCGAAATCGGATTTTCCAACAGCGCGCTGCCGAAGGTAGGAATCGATGTCCCAGGTGAATCCGATCTCCTCAGCGTCGAAAAACGGGTGAAGGTGCTTCTTTTTGTAGAAGTCTTTCGTCGTTTTCAAGGAGCTGTTGCAGGAGTAGCAGGAGGGAACCAGGTTGTGCAGTGACAGCGCCAAGTAGGGATACTTCCCCTTCGGATAGTAATGGTCCAATGTAGGCCGGAAAGCGCCACCTTTGGGTTTTTGTACCGTGAACGAGAATGATTGCTGGCAGTATGGGCAGATGCTGTATCGTGCCTTCGCGCAAAGCTTGTAGGCGCTCCACGGCGATAGATTCTTCGCGCAGAAGGCACCATAGTCGAACACGAGCTTGGCGTCCGCAAGGAAAGCAGCTTGATCTGCATCGCTCAATCCCTTCAGAGCTGCGGCGGCCACAACGATGATCTTCTGCAACGCCGGAGGCTTTCCCAACGCAAATTCGGTTGAATTCGTCGTTAAGAACATGCCGAAGGCGTGGCCACTGAGATGTTTATACTTTCCCGCGTTCGTTTCAAGATAATGCGAGATCACCTTGTCCACATAGGTTTTGTGGTCCGTTTCGGCGTCCTCCCATACGTCGGCAATATTGATGAGCATGATTCAACCCCTGCCGCTCTGCAAGTTGCTGATGTACTTTTTGACGAGCGGGTCGTCGATGATGTCGATGTGGTACTGCGCCACTGGCTCGCCGGCCTGCAGGCTCGCGAGCACACCTTCAATATGCTGCAGCGCGAAAGCGCCCATGGTGCCCGCCTCGCCGGTCGTATTGATTATGCTCGACAGGGGGGCGCCGAAGGAGAGCGCCTTGTCGTCCCGATCGCGGAGGTTGATCGGCGTGTCGTTGAGCGGATCGTCCGTACTATCCATCTTTACGTCGAGCCTAACGATGCAATCGCGCGGGAAGTCGCTCATCAGAACGGGGGAGTGGGTCGTAAGCACCAGCTGTATGTTTTGGAACCAGTCACGGTGGATCCTCTCGACAAAGCGATTGAGGTAGTCGACATATTTCTGCTGCCAGGCAGTGTGCAAAAAAATGTCGCCTTCGTCGATCAACAGTAATAGGTGTTTGAAGGTACCACCCGTCGATATCTTTTGCTTGATCGATTCCTCTATGCTGGTGAACTGGGTCAGCAGGGAGGTGCCGCCAGAACTTAGGCCATCAAGGAAAATGCTCGAGTACTTTTTGTGATTCAATTCGGCAATTGCAGTTACTTGGGCCTCGTTGAGGACATATTCCGATTTAGTAAGGTCCTTGTCACCCAGCACGGTCCCGATCTTGGTGAGCTCATCAGTGGCTTGGGCATAGCTGCTTTGCGCCGCCGTGAGCTTCCCGGCTGGCTTGGAGAACTTGACGCCATGTTTTTGTAGAAGCCAGCGAATGAAATCGGTTGACTTATTGTGTTTGTCTATTGTGTACGACGCCGCAAGGATATTGCGACGATAGCCATTCCCCATCAGACTCTTCAGGAACTGTTCAATCGCGTTGCTCAGCGCCACACGCGCCTCGTCTTCGGCAGCACTGGCGGCAGAACCTATGTGCGCGATGATGCCGAGCGCTCTGCGGCTTTGTTCGGACGCGACGCGCTTTTCGTCGAAGTGCCCGATGGCCTCGCGCAGTTGAGGGCTTAGCGTATCGGCAACCGGTTTGCTACGCCCCAAAAGCAAAGAATGAACCTCCTTGAAAACGTCGTTGGTGGCGAAGAACCGGACGAGGACGTCGGCCTTGACACCAAAATCGGGCGCGAGGTTTTTCAATACATTCAGGTTGGGTTCCTTATGCGCTCTTTTAGGGTACATGCCGTTTTGCAGATTGATGAAGCGGTCAGTCCGGTTTGGCAGCGCGCTATTGCACGGCACCGGTGAGTAATAGACCACAAGGGTATCACTGTGGTCGGTGCGTTTACGCCCGCCACCGTCGGATTCAAGCACTGTTTTGATCATCGATGCCAGCATCCGTGTCTTTCCAGCGCCATTAGGACCGACAACCAAGGTCATCGACCTCGCCTTAAAAATATTCAAGTCGGGCTGTTCGAGCACCGCTTGCGGAATGAGCTGAATTGGGCCGGCGGAGGTCTGAACAATTTGTATCATTATTGAAGGGGGTAGTGGTGAAGGAAATTTCCTAATGGCACATTTTGCAGCACATATTTGTACAACTCAATAGCCAGGGCGATGTTTTCCCTTGGCCCCTTGTTGCCGCCGGTTCGAGGCTTAGGACTGGCGTTGAGCGGGACGACCGCAACGAAGGAATGGACTCAGCGAGGTGCTGGACACCTCAGCTATGACCTAGCCGTGTGGTTGTGGAGGTTTCGTAATGGGGGCAGATCGCCGGCGTGCTGTCTACGAATACCTTCCAAAAAATTAGCAGTTGTTATGTGCTGGAACCTGTCACAAAGAAGGGGCGGTAGACGGTTTATGTTGTTTGGTTCAGGCTGATGGCGGGACGGGATTCCGGATTATTTTGTACCGATGCATTCAAGTCGTGGATGTTACGTCTTCGCGTGCGATGACCACAGATTCAGAGGGGATAAAGTCACGATACGAATCCGAACTTTATCGAGAAGGACGTCATGTTATTTTGTAGCGTTGATTTAATGCCAATTCTTCTAAATTGCAGAATGAAAAGCATCAGCGTGTGACTTCACAGCTTGTGGCCTTTCAAAATGGGACAGGTTGGCCAAATGGGATCCAGCAGTAAAGCGTGCCTGCGCGCCCGCGTAATGCCTACACGCAATACCCGGCGGCTTTTCAAGTGCGGTGCCTCATCTCCTCGCCAGACGAACGAGGAGTTGACGCTGTCCGCAGTTCTTCGCGCCTCCCTGACAATGATGACGCCGTCGAATTGCTTGCCCTTAGCCTTGTGAAAATTCATGACTTGAAGTCCCGCCTGATCTTCAGCCCCATCAAGGATTTGCTCTTGCGCTAAGGCTTGGTCCAGCGTCGCGCGCGCGCGCGTATAAGCGCCGTCTCGAAGCCATTCGGCTGAGAGCCCTGTGGAGATCCGGTGGCCGCGCTGGAACGCCACAAGAAAATCCAGCTGGCTCGCGACTCGCTCAAGCTCGGCTTGGCCGCTGTTTCGGAGCGCTCCCTTCACTGTCAACCAATCCCGAGCAGGATCTCCAGAGAAATCGTTCAAATGCAGTTCAAGAATCGCATTGCGAAGCGCATTCGCGATGTTGATTTTGTTCGATTTGCCTACGCGGATTTTCGCCGCCTGCTCACAAAGTTTCGCGACGGCTGCGCGGGATTGGCCGGTCGCCCTCCGCGCTGCCGCGATCAGTTCCATGCTGGTTGCCACGTGCTGCTCGATGTCACCTGGCTTCGGCTCCAACAGGAACGCGGCCACTCGCGCGGACAGGAGCGCCTCGGCTTCGTCGAACAGCAGCTTGTGCCTCACTTGCTTTCCTCCTTCGGCGCCGAGCGCGTTGAGGGCATTGGATATCCTCAACGCGCTTCGGTTGTTTGCGACCAAGATCGCGATGGCTTCGATGGGTTGATCGGAGCTGTCTTTGATCGCTTGAATTAGAGCTTTCAGTGATCGGCGCAGCAAGATGTTCCAGTTCGGTGTTGGGTTCTCTGGACGGTAGAGAATGCTTGAGACGCCCTTATAGGGAGCGCCTCGGGGCGTCGAGTTCAAAATGTCATTCCCAAATGCCAGAATTTCAGAGTCTGGGCTGCGGTGATTTTGAGTTCCGAGATCGACCTCGAGAGGTTCCAGCGCAGCGCGGATGGCTTGGACTCTCTCCGGACCGACGCCGGGCAAATAGTCGAAAATTTGCTGTTCTAGATCGGCCAAACAAATGATCTGCGCGTGCGGGGCCAACAACTCGATGCATCGCCATGGAAATTGGCCTGTGTCTTGGGCCTCGTCCACGATGATGATCGGGTGCCGTTGGGCTATCGACAAAAGAATGTGCGAGCTTGCTGTCAGGAGCCGCGTAGCGTTCGGCGCGAATAGGTCGAACGCGACGCGGCCTTCTTCGTGAAACAAGCGCTCGCGTTCCTGCTGCCAAGCTTGCCAGCCTTCGTCCTCATCGGTCAGCCCGCCCGAAAGCGCCTTTTCATCTTGGGGGAGCAGAATCGACAGCTTGCGTGGCGCGCCTAGCAGGTAGGCATGACATTTTATGACATCCCAAAAAAAGGAGTGAAAGGTCTGGATAGAAAGCTGCGCCTGCTCTTCATTATTGGCTTCCTTCGTCGCGGCCCCCAAAATTCTGGACACCGCCGCCCGAGAGAAGCTCAGGAACAAAGCGGATTGTCCTGGGCGCATTCCCTGTTTGATTCGCTTGACTGCCTTGCGTAACGCGAGGGTTGTCTTTCCGCTTCCGGGGCCGCCAATGACCAACGCATGGCCTTCACAAGCTAAGATGCTTTCTCGAAGTACGCAGGCGTCGTCCATCGCGGGTTACTCGAACATGTTGGCTTGGCCGCCTTCGTTCTCGATGATCGGAGGTGGCGGCGGAAACTTGGCGAATACTTCTGCGAGGAACTTCACGGCCGTAGAGGGCAGTTCGTCAAACTCGCACTCTTCGAATAAACGGGCACACCACCCGGCACCTTTGGCGCCGCCTAGCGCGCCGCGCGCGATCATCTTAACCGCGTCGTCGTCAGGGCGTTCATCAGGGATGGCGAGGTTGCCGTTATCGTCATTGGCCTTCAGATTCCCAAGGAATGCCCAAAGCCGTTCAGCAGGAACTTCGGTCACGACGAGGTCCTCAAAGCCTTTGTAGGCATGCTCCTTGTTGATCTCAAAATTCTCAGCGAGCGCCTGGGCCTGCTCTGGCTTTCGCTTCTTTTTATAATCTAGGTCGTAGAAGGCAAACGTTCGCAAACCCAATGTCTTAAAGAACTTCCCAAACTTTGGCATGTTTGATTCGCCATCGGCATCAAAAAAAGCGACTCCTGCGATATCAAGCGGCTGCAGGTTGGGGTTTTGCTCTTCCATGCGGCGAGCGACCACAGGCATGGCATGTAGCTCGGTGACGCCCTCTACGACGATCGAGGCGCGTCCAAGCATGCACTCGGACAGGCCCGATCGGGAAAAGCGTTTGTAGTCGTTGTCTTTGAGCCCAGTAGCGTCGGAGACCTTGCGCGCGCTGACCACGCCGTGCTCACGCGTCAGCAGAAGCGTCTTGGATGGTTCGAATTTTTCAATCACAAAGGGTGAGTGTGACGTGACGAATGCTTGAGTAGTTTTCGTCAATAGGTAGTTTGCAATGCGCCGCTGCGTGTGGGGCGGCACGGCGATCTCCGGTTCCTCCATCGCGAAAATAACGGTGTCAGGTTTGAGGTCAGCGATGACCGAGAGCAGGGCGAGGACCAGCGTGTTGATCGTGCCGGTGCCGGCGTGCGCGAAGGGAACGTGTTCCTGGTCCGAAGACAGCGCTAAAAAAAACGTCATGGTTTTTCGCAAATGCTCTCTGGTGAGTTCGGACACGTGCACTTTTGTAGCGTTGCCGTTCCCTTCCAACGCGATATATCGAGCTAGCCTTTTCTCGACCGAGCGGAGAACAGGGACGAGTTCGGCAGCTTCTTCTTCGATGTCCAATCCGCGCAGGCGCGAGATTGTTTTTTCCCAAAGCGTAGTCCGGACGCCTTTTGCTCGAAGTATGATGTCCAGCAACGAGCCGCGTTCCAGACTCAGTGCGCGGGATCCGGTGCGTAGGGTGCGGAGATACAGGAAGCCGAAAAGGCGCTTGATAGGACGAGGAAGCGTGGATAGCTCCCCGTCAAGCGCGTCGGGGCTGTGGGAGAAATAAGTCTTCGCCTCAAACTCGTCCTCCTCCGGATTGTAGCGTCCCACCGTTTCAAGCCGCAGGCATGGAAGAACCAACGGCGGATTGGCCGCCTCGACTTCTCCAGGTTCAAGCAGGCGCTGTTCCGTGGTGTGCCAGAATTCGATGTGTCCGCCGCATTTGGTGGACACATCGGCGCTGAGTTCAATCACGACCGCCTCTATTCGCAGTGGAATAGGCTGTGGAGGCGCTGCTGGGTCTGTGTCCGCAACCAGGTATTTTCCATTGTAAAAATCGAATTCGTCTATCGGCGGGAAACGGTTGAGGCGGTCCGGGCCAAGCACCAAGTCCAAAGCTTCGCAAATCGTGCTTTTTCCAACATTGTTGGAGCCGACCATCAAGGCATGCCCGTCGAAATTAAGCTGGGCCGATTTGATGCCTCTGAAATTTTCTATGATTAAGCGAACGACCTTCACGCTTTCCCCCAATGCTGCAAAGTATTGCCAAGAGTATCACGTTGATGACTGTTGGTATTTTTTTTATATTTAATGTTGTAATATTTCTACAGTGCAAAGGAGTCGGTTGTGAGCAAGAAAGTGCCTAGTGGTTCCAAAGGGGAAAGAGGGGCGAGAGCTCGTCGAGCCGACATGAACCGCGAACTGAAGAGTACATCTTCGCGGAACTGGCGCCGCTGTGCCATTCTTCCGGATTCGTTCATGCTTTAGCCCGCATGTGCCTGACGGACAACATGATTGGCTAGCTTCGGCTGTTCGGGTATATGATTTCTCATTTAGAACTCTGGGATCCGAGATGATTGGCATCGATGACAACCGCTTTGTAATGTACGAAGGCCAGACTAATTATGGCCACGCGGTGTGGCCGCAACCGCAGATTTCGCGCGCGAAGATCATCGAAGCAGAATCAGATTGGAAAAATCCGCCTCACGACAACGACAGGCAATGCCTGATCTTTCGAGAGGACACGTTCGATCCTCTGACGCGTATTCGTCGAGGCCGGCTGTATAAGCCCGACCCACAGTCGAACCCAAGTTCTTGGCGCGTTCAGCCGCATCCGGCTTACGACGAGGGTAGAGCCGCCAGAGACAACGGCGGCTACTTGAATAAAATGCTCCTGACCTATGTGCCCTTCCATGAGCTTTCATTGCGTCCTGGGGGCGGAGTGGGGACCACGATATTACTTGGCGCCGGCAATGCGGCTACACCTTGGACGGTTATTGGTGTCGAGCGGAATTTCGGTGGCGAGAATTCAGTAACCCTTCGGTCGCGCTCCAATTTTGGTCGTCTCCCTGAAGTTGATGAAGTTCATGTTCCAGCGGAGACAAGGCACGAAATTCTGGAGGCAATCTCTGGCTTGTCTGATCGGGCTTTTCGTGAGAGCCCGGTTTCCCTAATCGACCGCTGCGGTAACGTGGCACAGTTCGTATTAAGTCGTTGGCTCAAGCACGTGCACAACGACGCCGGTTGCCTCACTAAAGACTTGGCTGCCGTCGCTGCTCATATCGAAAATAATTTGAAAGAACTGGTCATCCTTTACTCGTCAGTTAAGGTGCTAGCGAGACTTCATGCGCGCGGAAAGCCGAATGTGCAGACGGAAAAGAGTGTTCGTGTGCCTGGTGAGGCTGATGCTGAAACATCGTTGGCGTTAGTTTCTACTATCTTGCTCGAAATAGGGTGGGGTGTGGCCTAAGCGGTGGCGGCTTTTTATGCCCCTACTGATTGACCCTGAACTTCTCGATCCGCAGGCTCGTTCCCACCGGTTCCTTTTTTAAGGAACCTATATACCGCAGAGAGCTGCGAGTGGGCTGACCAAAAGCTACGGGATGCGGGGGCGGCCTATCGTTCAATGGCCAACTTACGTGGCGTTGGGTTATTCTCGCTGACAAGCACGAGATTATTTAAATGTACAGGATATACGGAACCAGTATATATATTTTACTGGCAGACTATTTATAGGGTTACCAAGTAAAGGAAGAATCTTGGAAATTGAATTTTGGGACGGCGGCCTCGAAGAGCAAGAAATTGAAGCAATCAAAAAGATCGGAAAAGCCTTCGCTGAGCTGCGATCTGGCGACAAGTCTCAAGTAAATAATGGCTCGATGCGCGATCAGCTTCAGGGCAAGCTTAGACGTAATAGCATGTTTCCTTGGAAAGGATATGCCGGATTTCGGTTTATCGATTCTAAGGGGAAGGAAGGCGAGTTTGACCTTGTAATCGTGACTCACTGCAACATTATCATCGTCGAGTTGAAGGACTGGAATCGTGCTCCTGTCACTGCAAATGGTGAGATTTGGTTCAAGGGTGACAAGAACATGGGACGATCACCCGTTAGTGTCACGCGAACTAAATACTACACACTCTCAAACAAGCTTAAAAAGTACAGTCATCGGTTTTCAAACAAAGGGCGGGTTCCCCACATTGAATATTTCGTCGTAATGACTGGAAATTCAGATTTCCGCGACCTCCCCGAGGTTGAGCTAAGTCACACGATTTCACTGAAAGACTTTCTAAAATTCGCTGACAAAGTAGTCTTTGATAAACATTTCCGGCCTCATCCTGATGCCCAAGTTTTGAACAAAGATTTCCTCGTATTTGATGAGCTATTTTTGGGTGGCAACACGAAGCCGAAAGCGCTAAATATTGGCGGGTACACAGCTTTTGAAGAGGTATTCGAGCATCCAAAATTCGTCTATAAGGAATACTTAGCACGTTCGGAAATTTCAAAGGATACTGAGGCTCTGCTGCGCCTCTGGAATTTCAAGAGTGTTCAGGGAAGCAAGGGGCTTACGCCTCAGGGAAGGGGCGAAATTGTATCGCGCGAGCGAGAGGTGTTGTTGTATATCAATCACCAAAATCGAGACTTGTACAACCATTGCCTGCGGTCATTAACGAGCTTTGAGAAGGATGAGGTTACATCTCAGTATGCGGAGGTGTATGAACTTCCGCCGGGGCATATTAGGTTCAACGAATTTGTGGGGAAGTATGGTGAAACCTTGCCCCCGATTGATCGACTCAACCTCACGAAACTGCTCATCGCAAAGTTTGGCGATCTCCACGAAATCAAAATCGCCCATCGGGACATTGCTGACCACAGTTTATGGCTGTCACCATCAAAGGAGATTGCGCTTTCTAATTTCATATCTGCATACCACCAGCCGATCGGAACAGTCGGCGATTATCGGAACAATCTGTCCGTAGGTGCTGTTGAAGTCAAGGAGATGCTAGACGGCTCGTCGTTGACTCCTTTCCAGCAGGATGTCCATGCTCTTGGCCTTGTTTCTTGGCATCTCTTAACTGCTCAGCGTATGTCGCCCAAAAGCTTGGCGAACATCCAGGACGATATCCTAGGAAGCAGCGAATGGTATGCAGGAGTTCTTCTTGATGCCATTACCGCCAAATTCAGCGATGCCTCTGTTTTCTTCGATGCGTTGAAGCGGTTGGAGCCTTCGAGGGAGTCTGTTCCTACTTTTGATGTGGGCGAACTGGAAGTTTATCGTCGTCCTATAAATCATTCGCGGCAGTATCGAGAAGATGGAGAGTTTATCGTTTCGACGGACGACAAGGATGTATATGTCTCTCAAGGGAGGCTTGTCAAAGCGTGGCTAAATGTCGGCGCTGAGACGGATGAGCCTAGAAATAACTTCCGGGCGCTTTCGTTTTTGAAGCGGTTGGATAAATTGGCTGCGGTAAGCCCAACCTACCTTCCGCGAATACTGGAGTACGGCTTGGCCTCTAGATCCAGCAGTATGTATCTTGTAACTGATTTCGTCTCGGGAACGACCTGGGACAAAGCAGAGATCAACGAGTCGGATAAGATGGGCACGATCGAAAAGCTGGTTAATGCGGTTGAACATTTTCATGAGCTCGGCCTCACTCATGGTGATCTTCATCCTGAGAACGTTATTTGGGATGATGCGAAAGGTGATGTGTTCCTGATCGACGTTCCAGATTTTTCTGCTAATACTGATGATGTTAAAAACCATCGATATAGCCCTGAGAATATTGACGGATGCTCGTCCGCGCAACGTGACATCTTCGCAGTTCTTCGGATGTCGTGCGAACTCCTCGGTTTAGAGTGGGGAGCCGCATCTACTGAATATCCTAGAATCGCGGATGCGGTTCAAACCGAGTTGAATGACACAGAGTTCGGCTTCAAGGATTTGGCACGATTCAAGAAAGCCTTGTCTCCCGGCGGGGGCATACGGGAGCAAAAAATCGTTGAAATCACGCTTGATAATTTTGATGGAGAGCTGACGATTCTGCCGGACAATGGTCATTTGTACGTCAAGGTAGAGCCAGCAAAGAGAAGAGGTAGCGATTTCATCGTTACTTTCTACGGCATAGGTGGAGCGTTCACGGCCTTCTACAACAAGGACCAAAGAAGTTTTGTCGGAGGGTTAGCGCCTAAAATTAGATCGGATGTTCATTTCAGGATAGTAGAGGAAAGCCAATTTGAAATGAATATGGCTATTCGAATAAAGCCTGGACGGCCTGCCCAACTATTCAATTTGTCTGAAGTTCTTCGCAATGATGAAGCCTTTCTGCGAACAGTTGAATTACTTCAGTTAGTGGAGCCAGACTCTGTTGATTCTGAGTTGAGCCAGCAACTAAAGGACGTGTTCGAAAAGGCTGAGGCTTCCGATCGGGAGGTGCGTGCTGACATTAAGTTTGAAATTTCTACGCGGGACCTTTGGAGAGCGATTCTAGCCACGGAAGCAGAATCGAGCCCCAACATCGAGCTGAACGGCTCACCAATGTGTCCATCTGATGCTGATGACGAACTGATTCTTCCATACGAGTCTGACGTGGATTCACTTGGTACATTTGTAAGTACGGATGAAGTTGAGGCGCTGATAATCGACTCGGATGGCGTGGAAAAATTTGTAGGTGAAGTTTCGCTTAAAAAATCTGCGCTGAACGAGGTGCGGCTCAACAAAGTTAAGTTTGCAGCTCATGGCCTCAAAGACGGCGACTCAGTTTTCTTTAGATCAAAGCAAGACCGGGCCTCCTATCGCAAACGGAAAGCTGCGCTTGAAAGACTACTTGATAAGGAAGGGGTTTTGCCGGACTTACTCGATTTGTTCGATCCAGCCTGCAATTCAGATGCAACGACGTTCAACATATCCGTTAGTGATGACGACTTCGCTAGGTATGATCGTGAAGACCAACATGGAAATAAAATTAGCCTCAATGTGCAACAGCGAGAAGCGTTCACTAAGCTGCTAAATTTTGGACCCCTTTCGCTTTTGCAGGGGCCTCCAGGGACAGGCAAAACCGAGTTCATTGCTGCGTTCGTGCACTTCCTCATCGAGAAGCTAAATGTGCGGCGAATTCTATTGGTTAGCCAATCTCACGAGGCCGTCAATACAGCGGCTGAACGTATCAGGAAGCATTGCCGGAGGCTGGGTACCTCGTTGGAAGTGGTTAGATTCAGCAATCGTGAAGGAGCGGTTTCGCATGGACTGAAAGACGTTTACTCCCACGCTATCACAGCGGAAAAGCGCGAGCTCTTCAACGCTGAATACCGGTACCGGGTAGCTGCTCTCGCGGGGGCCTTGGGGCTTGATGCTCAGTTCATCTCTAAGGTCGTTGATGCGGAGTTGAAGCTATTTAAGCAAATCGATCATCTCGAATCGCTGCTCAAAGGCTTCGACGAGGTTATAGATAAAGACGATATCAACTCCCTCAAGCCAATTGCAGCCGAATTGGATGAGACTATTCGTTCAAAGCTTTATTCAGAATATGGCGTCGCGCTACCTCGCGACAGTAAAATTTCGGAAGCAAAGATTTTACTGCTATCGAAACTTTGCGCAGAATTTGGAGTTCGTCCCAACGAGGTCCGCAAGGTAAGGGCATTGGCTAGAATATCCAGAGATATTCAGGATGCTCTTTCGACGGAAAGAGTCAATTGCGATGAGTTTTACGCTCGCTCACGGCAATTGGTAACGGGAACATGTGTTGGCATAGGTCAGGGACATATAGCAATTCACGACAACATCTATGATTTCGTGATTATTGATGAGGCTGCCCGTTCGATATCGAGTGAACTGGCTATTGCAATGCAATCGGCAAAACGTGTGCTTTTGGTTGGAGACCATTTGCAGTTGCCGCCACTATATTCAGATGCGCATAAGGCGGCACTAGCCCGCCGGCTCGGCATAAATGACAAGCACACGGACCTTGATGAAGTATTGCGAAGTGACTTTGCGCGCGCTTTTAATTCGGCGTATGGAAAACAAGCTAGTGCGACGTTGCTCACCCAGTATCGGATGGCTCCTCCTATAGGGGACCTCGTCTCCAAAACCTTCTACGACAAAAAATTGAACCATGGCCCTCGAACGGTGCCGGACATCTTTCAGGATGCGCCGGCCCCACTTCGCTCGCCTGTGACTTGGTTTGACACGTCTTCGCTTGGCGCTCGTGCCAACCACCAGGATGACCGTGGGTCCAGTATTTATAACCGCTGCGAAGCCGACCTTGTCATTGAGCTTCTCAAGGAAATTTCTGATAACACTGCTTTCTTGACTCATCTAGGTAGGCTTAAAGATAAGGATGAAGCAGTGATCGGCATCATTTGTATGTACGCCGAGCAGAAACGTTTGATTCGGCAGAAATTCAACCAGCTGATTTGGGGGGAAGGCTTTAAGGAACTCGTGAAAATCGACACTGTTGATAGTTATCAAGGCAAGGAAAATCGGATCATCATATTGAGTCTGACGCGTTCCGATCCGAAGAAGTCACCTGGGTTCCTAAGAATTCCCAACCGGATAAACGTTGCGATGTCGCGTGCAATGGATCGGTTGCTGATTATTGGAAACGCGGACATGTGGAGGAAGTTCAACCGGGACAAGCCTCTTGCGCATGTGGTGTCCTACATGAACGATATGGGCGAAGATGCCGGCTATAAATTCTTGTTCGCGAAAAAGAAGCATTAAGGTGACAACATTGGAAAACACAAAGATCTATCACGAGGTTGAATTCTTGTTGTCGGCGCAGCGCTTCAACATCAACTTCTCGTACATCACGCAAAAGGGACTCCCGTTCGTTCGCGAGTTCATTCTTCGGTTAATCCATTTGGCTCCTATGTCGAAGTCTCAGGTTGCGAACTTTTTTGGCTTCTCACACAATGAGATTCAGGAGGCTATTGATGATCTTGTTGAACGCGGCGAATTGACACTTTCGGAGGATGATCGGCTTGAGCTCACGGAGAAATCCAGCGGATATTTTTCTGAAATCGGTGAGGTCCCGCGTATGTCGCTGCTTCAAGACAGTACCGCTTGTTTGTCATTTGACCTGGCGACCTTTACATGTCTTGGTAAGAATATTTCGCAAGAAAAATGGAGGTTGGGGATACCGCTTAAGATCGAAGATGAGAATGCATCACATAGTGAGGCTTTGGTCGAAAAGCATTTCCAGCGTCAGTTCCATGAAATTCTACATAAAGGGTTTCTCGCAAAATCACTGAATCAGGACGGGAAAGACTCTCCGACAGTCTATACCGTGAATTCGGTCAATAAAATTAGACAGATGCCGTTCAGATTGCCAGTTCAATTCCAAATTGATTCGGATGGCAGGAGCGTTGAACGTGAGGATTTCGAGGCTCTCAATAGCTCTGACTATGTTCACGAGCGTATCTCTTTGGAGCTTGATCGTCTGGCGAAGCCGAGTAATTTTGGCGAAATAGCGAAGTCTATGCTTGAGATAGGCGACGGCGACACGCTAAAGTTATTTGATTCAAAGGGCGCCGCCATCAATCTGCAGTTCCTCGACGATCTTTCTAGGCTGGAGTTCAACGGTCAGAAGAGAAGAAAGACATTTTTGGGGCCGATCTATTCTTCGGAAAACTGGGCGCAGCTGCAGAAGCGCTTGGCTCCTATCATCAAAGCGCGGCGAGAAAGCAAGGCGGATATTGGACAGACGCCTTTCTGGTGGATTGCACCTAGCGACCCTTACTGGTGTAAGAGTAGCAAGCTCCATAGCCGGCTTAGTGAGTTTGTGAATATGGCGCGCACGAAAGAGAAGAAACTCTATTCCCCAACCATCTATTTGCCTGTATCGGGTGCTGACGACTTTAGAGGGGCTCGGCAATGGAAATGGGAACTTGATCCGTATACGGACGAGGCTAATGGGTTGCGTGAAGGCTTCCTCAGCGGGAATGTCGAGGTTATGTATTTCGAGGGAGAGTTTGTGGTCGTTGTTTATCACGTCTCCCTACCTGATGCTTACCCTGTTAGCCTTCCTCTTGGCTTCGTAAGCACTGATCAAGATGTTGTTTCTTCGATTGGACGGCTTGTAAAGGCATATATAAACGGGAATTCTGGGGCTGAACGCCCTAACGACTGCGGATTGCTTTCTAGTTTTGGGCGCAATGAAGGATCAAGGGAGAGTTAGCCTAACGTTGTTCATCCCAAGAACACCGAGTGCGTCGACGGTCGCTGAAAGCTGATGTCGGGCAGATGTTGACGTAAGCAGGCATGTGCATAGGCGTTGAAATTGACGATCGTGAATTTGGGAACATTTTGGGAACACGCCAGCTCAGCTAGGCATAGCTGAGCTCATAAAGTCCTGTAGTATTCGCCAAATCTAGATGATTTACGGGTTTGAAGCCCTGGTGGAGCAAGTTCGAAACTTGCACTTCCCACCAAGAATATCAAGTAAATTCAATTACTTACAACGCAAGCCGATCTGTCTACAGGTCGGCTTTTTTGTTGGGCGTAATTTTTAGTGTAATTTACTTCGACGCCACCACCAGCTGCGCCAGCGCCTGCTGCCGCAACCGATGTTGTTGTCGGCGCGATGCCAGCACGTTCAGCTTGCCGCGTTTGCCCGACTCTTTCTGCGCCACCAGTGGGCCCAGCCCGATTGCGCCCCCTTGCCGATTTTTCCCGCGAACGGAAGCTGATTGGTCAAGGAGGCGCGAGGATTGGATCATGCGGCATGCTTGCGAAAAATGCCAGGATAAGTGCCCGCGCCGCAAGCCTCAGGCGCTGAACGGCCCGCTCAGCAGCCGAACCCGGTCCTGCTCGTCGCCATTGTCGGTCACTGCCACGTGGAAGCGCTCGCCGCCGGGATGCACGCGGACGACCACGTGGCCGTTATGGCTGCGCATGCGGCTGGTCAGCCGGCCATTGGCCAGCAGGTTGGCCTGCATGACGGCGGTCGCGTACACCTCGCGCGGTCCGGGGTACAGCCGCTGGCTGAACATGCGTTCGAGCTGCAGCATGTCCGGATGGGCGATATGCCAGGTGGGCACCACCCACACCTTCGGCCGCAAGGCGCGCACCACCTCGGCGTTGAGGCCGTCGAACATGCCGTGGTGGTCGGCTGTGGCGACGGTGACGGGGCCGGCCGCCGCCGCCGCCGGTCCCAGCACGTCGCGCCAGGGCAGGGCGCCGTCCTCGGTATAGCTGGTCAGGTCGCCTGCGGTGAAATACGAAAAGCGGCCATAGCCGATGCGCAACGCCAGCGAACAACAGTTCTCGTTCGGCCAATCGGCGCGCGCGAGCGTCGACAGGGGCGGAAACAGCGCGCGCTTGCCGTCGCCCTGGCCGCTCCACACCTCGCCATTGCCGGCGATGTTGCGGATTTCCCAGGGCAGCGGCGCCGGCCGCTGGCCCAGCGGGGCCAGCTGCGCCGCGCTGCCCACCTGGAAGCGCTGCACCGCCAGGCCGGCATCGCGCCGCGCCCGCACAAAGGCGCGATAGTTGTCGGCGAACGGCGCCTGGAACGGCGCCGGATAGGCGTAGTCGGGATAACCGCGGTCGATCAGCGTGCCGACCGGCAGCAGCTCGGCGACGTCGGTCACGCCGCTCAAGCGGTAGCTGCCATGCGCCGAGAACGGCAGGCTGTCGTCGACATCGCCCGTGTGGTCGGGATGCAGATGGCTGACCAGCAGATAGTCGAGCTGCGCGGCCAGGCCGGCCTGCGCCAGCTGGCGCCGCAGATAGCGGGCGATCCAGACGCCGGCGCGACGGCTGCCGTCCGGCCGCGGCGGCGCCGACACGGTCAGCTCGTTGTTGGACGCGCCGGCGTCGATCAGCAGGCTGCTGCCATCGGGCAGGATGACGAAGGTGGCGTTGCCGCGGCCGGTGGCCAGATGGTGGATATCCAGCCAGCCGGGTTGCCACGGTTGCAGCGCGGCGCCCTCGCGGTCGGCCACGACGTCCTGCGGCGCGGCTTGATGCACCGCGGCCGGTGCGGCGTTCGCGCGCGCCGCCAGCGCCCATGCCGGCAAGGCCAGCAGGCCTTGCAGCAGACGGCGGCGTCCGGAAACGGGGGGCGCCATCAGAAACGCATGCTCAGGGTGACGCCAGCCGTGCGCGGCGCGCCGGCATAGCGGGCCCGCACCACTTGGGTGGAGCGGGTCAGCAGGTAGTTGGTGTCGGTGGCGTTGTGCACCCAGCCCAGCAGGCGCCAGCTGCGTTGCAGCGGTTCCCAGCCGACGCTCAGATTGCTCAAGCCGTAGCTGGGCAGTTGCAGATTGGGATCGTTGGCGGCGCCGGTGTTGTAGCTGTCCTTCCAGGCATAGCTGGCCGCGCCCACCAGGTAGCCCGAGGACAGCGGCACGCTGAAGTTGGCCGCCAGTGAATACTGCTTGCTGGGCGAATTGGACAGCGGATTGCCCGTGTTGTTGACCGTGCCGACGACGAAGCTGTCGTAACGGCCGTTGAGGCGGCCGTAGCCGGCGCTCAGGTCCAGCCAGTTGGCGGCCTTGTAGGCCAGTTCCAGCTCGCCGCCCTTGACCGTGGCCTTGCCGGCGTTGAAGATGGCGAGGATGCCGGTCTGCGTGTTGTTGACCAGTTCCTGTTTGTCGCGGTAATTCATCTGGAACAGGGCCAGGTTGGCGCGCAGGCGGTTGTTCAGCCATTGCGATTTCCAGCCCAGCTCAAAGTTGGTGACCGTCTCCGGCGCAAACGCGGTGCGGAACGCCGCCACGCTGCTGGCGTCGGCATTGTAGCCGCCCGAGGTGAAGCCCCTGGTGGCGCTGGCGTAGGCCAGCAGGCCGGCGCGCGGTTTCCAGCCCAGCACCACGCGCGGCGTCACTTCGCTCCACGTCTGCGACAGGCCGTCCACGCGGAAGCTGTTGCTGGCGCGTAGCAGGTCGCCCCGTTCCAGGCTGGCCGTCTTGCGATCCCGGGTGTAGCGCGCGCCCAGGGTCAGGTCCCAGGCGGCCGGCAGGTGCACGGTGCCGTCGGCGAACACGGCATAGCTGCGGCTCTCGACGTGCTGCCGCGCCAGCGTCGAGCTGGCCAACGCGCCCGTGCGGGCCGTCAGGCCACGCGTGCCGAGCTGGCGATCGCCATCCTCGTTCGAGTAGTACAGGCCGGTGACGAAGTCGCCGCCCTCCCATTTGGGGCTGGCGTAGCGCAGTTCCTGCGAGAAGGTACGCAGCTGGTCGTCGTCGCTGGTGACGCTCTGGCTACCCGAGCTGAGGAACGCATAGTTCGCGCCGACGCCGGAATAGTCCTCGCCCGACTGTGATTTGCGGTAGGCGGTGATGGAGGTGATCTCGCCGGCCGGCAGCTTCCACACCAGCCTGGCCGAGGCGCCGGCGATCACGCGGGCGTAGTGCTGGTCCACGCCCAGTTCGGACGTGCGCACATTGCCGTCGTCGCCCAGGGTGTCGGACGACAGGGTGCGGCCGCCATTGCGGTCGTCGCTGTAGTCGGCGCTGAGGGTGGCGCTGACCACGGGCGAGAGCCGCATCAGCATCTGGGCGCGGAAATTCTGGCTGTCGATGTCGTCCTGTTCGCGCCCGGTCAGGCGGTCGTGGCCGGTGCCGTCGCGCTGGTGCAGCGAGGTGGAGACCTGGACCGCCGCCGTCTCGCTGAGCGGCACGTTGATCAGGCCCTGGACCTGGCGCTCGCCGTAATTGCCGGCCGTGATGCGGGCCTCGGCTTCGCGTCCCGCCGTGCTGGGCTGACGGGTGTTGATGACGATGGCGCCACCGGTGACGTTGCGGCCGAACAGCGTCCCCTGCGGTCCCTTCAGCACCGCCAGCGAATCGAGGTCGAACAGCTCGAAACTGGCCGCCGTGTTACGCGGGATGAACACGTCGTCGACAAACACGCCGACCGGCTTGTTGACGCCGATTTGCGAGAAGGTGTTGCTGATGCCGCGGATGGCGATGGTCGGATTGCTCTGGCTGAAGGACGACACCAGCAGGCCCGGCGTCAGACGCGCCACACCCTGCAAGTCCTGTACCTGGTGCGCGTCCAGCGCCTTGGCGGAAAACGCGCTCATGGCGATGGGTACGTCCTGGGCCGACTGGGCGCGCTTTTGCGCGGTCACGGTGACGGTGGCGAGTTGCGTGTCGGCGGTGTCGGCGGCCGGCGCGGCGGACGTGGCGCGAAAGATGAGCACGGCGTTGGCGCCGTCGCGCCGCACCGCCAGCCCGCTCTCGGCCAGCAGCTTGTCGAGGGCCGCGTCGGCGCTCAGCGTCCCTTGCACCCCGGCCGTCTTGCGCTGTCTGACATCGTCCTCGCGGTACAACAGCTGCACGCCGGTCTGGACGGCGTACAGGTCGAGCGCGGCCTTGAGGTCGCCGGCCGGGATATTGACGGCGGCGTTGACGGCCCCGGTCTGCGCCTGCGCGGCCAGGCACAGGGTCATGGCGCCCACTGCACCGATCAGTTTTGCTATGGTCATGGTGTTCCTCAGGTAGAGATGGTTTGAAGTGCTACTACCTGTTAAGACGAGCGGTGCGGCGATTTCCGCACTGCCGCATCAAAATATTTTTCAGTAGGCGATGTCGATCTGTTCGCCGTCGCGCCGGGCGCGCAGCCCGAAGCCGCGTTCGAGCAGGCGCACAAAACCGTCGAGGTTGGTGGGCGAGAAGCTGCCGCCCACCACGATGCGGGCGGCGGCCGGATCGCTGATCACCAGCTTGCGCTGGTTGTAGCGGTTGAACTCGGCGGCGGCCTGGGCCAGCGTCATCCGGTCCAGCACCAGCCGGCCCTCGCGCCAGGCCAGCTGCTGCGCCGTGCCCTGGGGCGTCAGGCTGGCGCGCTCGATGCGGCTGGCGCTGGCGGTGGCGGCCTGGTCCGGGGTGAGCTGCACGCTGGCATCGCCGGCATGGACCAGCACCCGTCCCTGGCTCACCACCACGCGGGCGGCGTCGCCGTCACGGCGCACGGAAAAGCGCGTGCCCAGCACCGTGATGCGGCTGGCGCCCGCCTCGATCACGAAGGGATGGGCGGCGTCGTGGGCGATGTCGAAATAGGCTTCGCCGCGGTCGAGCCAGACGTGGCGCGCCGTCGCGCGCAGCCGCGTGTCGGTGTTGAGCGTCAGTTGCGATCCGTCGGCCAGCGCCAGTTGGCGGTGTTCGCCCAAGGCGGTGGCGTAGCGCGTGCCGGCGTCGCGCTGGCCTTCCGGCAGCCACAACAGCAGGCCCAGCCCGCACGCCAGCAGCAGGCCGGCGGCCAGCCGCCACTGCGCAAAGCGCGGCCAACCGCGGACGGTGCC